>NZ_JBDPMI010000042.1:0-61586 GCF_039871555.1 Streptomyces sp. B5E4 | reverse complement strand
CCCTCACCACCGCCCTCGCCACCGTCCACACCACCCACACCCCCCTCACCTGGCCCACCACCACCCACACCACCCACCTCCCCACCTACGCCTTCCAACACCACACCTACTGGCTCCACGACACCCCGGGCCGCCCGACCACCCCTCAGCGTCGGCATGCGTCCGAGGAGCAGTTCTGGCAGGCCGTCGAGCAGGGCGACCTCGACTCGCTCGCCGAGACACTCGGGCTCGCCGCTGCGACGGACCGGGACCCGGAGGCCGTGCTCTCGCCGGTGCTGCCGGTGCTGTCCTCGTGGCGTAAGCGGCAAACGGAGCTGTCGGCCGTCTCCACCGCCCGGTACCGGCTGGGGTGGGCGCCGCTCGCCGAACCCGCCTCCGTCACGCTCACCGGGCGCTGGCTCGTCGTCGTACCCGAAGCCCTCAACGGCTCGACCGAGCCCGCCGATTGGGCGACCTGGTGCGCCGACGCGCTGCGCGCCGCCGGTGCCGAGGCCGTCACGCTGCCGATGGACACCGCAGCCGCGGATCGCACCTCGCTCGCGAAGGCCCTCGGCACGCTGACAGACGACGGCCCGATGGCCGGCGTCCTGTCCCTCCTGGCGCCGGCCGACGACGACCTCGCGCTCGCCGGCACGGTAACCCTCGTCCAGGCTCTCGGTGATGCCGGCTGGGACGTCCCCCTGTGGAGCCTCACCAGCGGCGCCGTGGCACCCGCCCCGTCGGAGACCGTGACCAGGCCCGCGCAGGCGCAGGTCTGGGGCATGGGCAGGGTGGTGGCGGCCGAGCACCCCGACCGCTGGGGCGGCCTGGTCGACGTCGCCGGTCCGCTGGACGCGCGGGTCGGCCGGATGCTGGCAGCGTCGCTGTCCGGTCGGGACGGCGAGGATCAGGTGGCGCTCCGGCCGGGTGGTGCGTTCGGCTGCCGGCTGCGTACGGCTGCGACGGCTCGTACGCCCGAACGCGACTGGCGGCCCTCCGGCACCGTGCTGGTCACCGGCGGTACGGGCGCGCTCGGCGCCCATGTCGCCCGCTGGCTGGCCGACCGGGGTGCCGACCGTCTCGTCCTCACCAGCCGTCGCGGTGAGCAGGCCCCCGGTGCAGCGGAGCTGCGCGCGGAGTTGGCCGCAGGCGGCACGGACGTCACCGTCGCCGCCTGCGACGCGGCCGACCGCGAGGCACTGGCCGCCGTGCTGGCCTCCATCCCGCCGGAGCACCCGCTGACGGCCGTGGTCCACGCCGCGGGCGTGCTGGACGACGGGGTCGTGGACGCCCTGACGCCCGAGCGGCTGGAGCGTGTGCTCCAGCCGAAGGTGACCGCCGCCGTCAACCTGCACGAGCTGACCGCCGATCACGACCTGGACGCCTTCGTGCTGTTCTCCTCGGTCGCCGGTGTCCTCGGCGGCATGGGCCAGGCCAACTACGCGGCGGCCAACGCCCACCTCGACGCCTTCGCCGAGCACCGGCGCGCCGTCGGCCTCCCGGCGACCTCGATCGCCTGGGGTCCGTGGGGCGGCGCGGGCATGGCGGCCGACGAGGCGGTGGAACGCAACATCGAGAACACCGGCATCCGGCCGCTGGCCCCCGACACCGCCGTCGCAGCGCTGCAGGAAGCGCTCGACCGGGACGAGACGCACCTGGTCGTCGCCGACCTCGACTGGCCGCTCGTCTCCACCGCGCAGGCCGAGGCGATCCGGCGCAATCCGCTGCTCGCCGAGTTCCCCGAGGTGCGGGCCGCCTGGCAGGCCGCGGACAGCACGGCCGCGGACGGCGTCGCCGCGGCCGGGGCGCTGCGGCAGCAGGTCCAGGGCGCGGGTTCGCGGGCCGACCGCGAGCAGATCGTGCTGGACCTCGTACGGGAGCGGACGGCGACCGTGCTCGGCCACCGTTCGGCGGACGCCGTCGAACCCGAGAAGGCGTTCCGCGACATCGGACTGGACTCGCTCGGCAGCGTCAAGCTCCGTAACGCCCTCAACGCGGGCACCGGGCTGAAGCTCTCCGCCACCCTCCTCTACGACTACCCCACCCCCCTCGCCCTCGCCCGCCACCTGCTGGACGGGATCGCCGAGGACGACACGGCCAGCGAGGCGTCCGTCCTCGCCGAGCTGGAGAAGCTCGACGAGACCCTGCGCGTCCTCGCGCTCGACGACGGCGGCCGCCGCAAGATCGCCGGCCGACTGCAGGTGCTGCTCGCCAAGTGGGGCGGCGACGGCCCCGACCAGGCAGACGACGAACGTGCGAACGAAGACCTCGACGCGGTGACCGCGGAAGAACTCTTCGACCTGATCAGTGACGAGTTCGGGAAATCGTGATGGCGCTCTCCACCGCACCGAACACGCCCACGAACCACCCCGATCGCTCAAGGAGCTTGCGCTAATGGAGAACGAGAAGAAGCTTCTCGACCACCTCAAGTGGGTCACCGCAGAGCTGCGGCAGGCCCGCCAGCGGCTCCGTCAGCTCGAAACGGACGGCGACGAGCCGATCGCGATCGTCGGCATGGCCTGCCGGCTGCCGGGTGGGGTGGCGACGCCCGAGGACCTGTGGCGGCTGGTCGCGGACGGCACCGACGCGATCTCCGAGTTCCCGACGAACCGGGGCTGGGACACCGACGCCCTCTACCACCCGGACCCGAACAACCCCGGCACCAGCTACTCCAGGCACGGCGGATTCCTGCACGACGCCGCGGAGTTCGACCCCGAGTTCTTCGGGATGAGCCCGCGCGAGGCCACCGCCACGGACCCGCAGCAGCGGTTGCTGCTGGAGACGGCGTGGGAGGCGTTCGAGCGCGCGGGCATCGACCCCGCCGCCGAACGCGGGCGGCCGGTCGGCGTGTTCGCGGGCGTCGAGGACCAGGACTACATCAGCCGGCTGGACTCCGTACCGGAGGAGTACGAGGGGTTCATCGGCACGGGCGCCTCGATGAGCGTCGCCTCCGGGCGTGTGTCGTACACCTTCGGCTTCGAGGGTCCCGCGGTGACGGTGGACACGGCGTGCTCGTCGTCGCTGGTGGCCATGCACCTGGCGTGTGAGTCGCTGCGGAAGGGCGAGTCGTCGCTCGCCCTCGCCGGAGGTGTCACCGTCATGTCCGCGCCCACCTGCTTCGTGATCTTCAGCAGGCAGCGGGCCATGTCCCCCGACGGCCGCTGCAAGCCCTTCGCGGCCGGGGCCGACGGCACAGGCTGGTCGGAGGGCGCGAGCCTGCTTCTCCTGGAGAAGCTGTCGGACGCGCAGCGCAACGGCCACCGGGTGCTGGCGGTGGTCCGCGGTTCCGCGATCAACCAGGACGGCGCGTCCAACGGCCTGACCGCGCCCAACGGGCCGGCGCAGCGCAAGGCGATCGAGCAGGCGCTCGTCAGCGCGCGGCTGTCGGCGTCGGACATCGACGCGGTCGAGGCGCACGGTACGGGGACCACGCTGGGCGACCCGATCGAGGCACAGGCGCTGCTGGACACCTACGGCAAGAACCGCGCCGACAGGCAGCCGCTGTGGCTGGGGTCGCTGAAGTCCAACATCGGTCACGCGCGTGCCGCCTCCGGTGTGGCGGGTGTGATCAAGATGGTGATGGCGATGCGGGAGGGGGTTCTCCCGCAGACGTTGCACGTGGACGAGCCGTCGCCGCACGTGGACTGGAACGACGGAGCGGTGGAGCTGCTGACGGAGCAGCGGCCGTGGACGGTGGACGAGGAGCGGCCGCGGCGGGCGGGCATTTCGTCGTTCGGGATGAGCGGCACCAACGCCCACGTCATCATCGAGCAGGCGCCGGAGCCCGAGACCGCGGGTGAGGGCGCCGAATCGGGCGGGGTGGTGGCGTGGCCGGTCTCCGGCCACACGCCGCAGGCGCTCGCCGACCAGGCCGGTCGACTGCACGCGTACCTGTCGGAGCGGCCGGAGATCGGCCCGGCGCAGGCTGCCCACAGCCTGATCACCACGCGCTCTGCCCTCGGCCACCGAGCGGTGGTCGTGGGTGGTGAGCGGGACGAGCTGCTGGAGGGGCTGGCCGCGGTGGCGGCGGGTGAGCCTTCGGCACGGGTCGTGACCGGAGGTGATCGCTCCGAGGGGAAGACGGTGTTCGTGTTCCCGGGCCAGGGTGCGCAGTGGGCGGGCATGGCCGCCGACCTGATCGAGACCGAGCCGGTCTTCGCCCAGGCCATCCGCGAGTGCGAGGCGGCCCTTGCCGTTTACGCGGACGACTGGTCGCTCACCGACGTCCTGGCCGATCCCGAGGGCGCGTTGCTGGAGCGGGTGGACGTGGTGCAGCCCGCGCTGTTCGCCGTTATGGTCAGCCTCGCCCGGCTGTGGCAGCACCACGGCATCAGCCCGGATGCGGTCATCGGCCACTCCCAGGGCGAGATCGCCGCCGCCCACATCGCCGGGGCGCTGAGCCTGGACGATGCGGCGAAGGTCGTGTGCCTGCGCAGCCAGGCCATCCGCGTCCTGTCCGGCCAGGGCGCCATGGCCTCCGTCGCACTGCCGCACACCCAGGTCGCGGAAGAGATCGCCGCATGGGACGGCAAGCTGTCCGTCGCCGTGGTCAACAGCCCCACCGCCACCGTGATCTCCGGCGACACCGACGCCGTCAACGCCTACCTGGCCCAGTGCGAAGAAGCCGGTGTACGGAACCGGCTGCTGCCCGTCGACTACGCCTCCCACGGACCCCACGTCACCACACTCCGCGAGACACTCCTCGACACGCTGGCGGGCCTGGAACCGGTCGAGGCATCGACCCCCTTCTACTCGACCGTCACCGGCGAGGAGTTCGACACCACCGGACTCACCGCCGACTACTGGTACACCAACCTCCGCGAGACCGTCCGCTTCCACGACACCCTCACCCGGCTGATCGCCAGCGGCCACACCACCTACGTCGAAACCAGCCCCCACCCCACCCTCACCACCGCCATCACCGACACCGACCCCGCGGCCATCGCCACCGGCACCCTCCGCCGCCACGAACACTCCCCCACCCAACTCCGCCTCGCCCTCGCCCACCTCCACACCCACGGCACCCCCGTCAACTGGCACACCACCCCCACCGACCCCGCCGACCTTCCCACCTACCCCTTCCAACACGAGCACTACTGGCTCGACGTCCCCACCGCCCACACCAACCCGGCCACCCTCGGCCTCCAGGACACGAACCACCCCCTTCTCCCCGCCACCCTCCAACTCGCCGAGGGCGGCGACGAGTCCACCGTCCTCACCGGCAGCCTCAGCCTCCGGACCCACCCCTGGCTCGCCGACCACGCCGTCAACGGCACCGTCCTCCTCCCCGGCACCGCCTTCGTCGACCTCGCCCTCCACGCGGGCGAGCACACCGCGCACCCCTACCTCACCGAGCTGACCCTCCAAGCCCCCCTCGTCATCCCCGAGAAGGCCACCCTCCAGCTCCAGGTCATCACCGGCCTGACGGATGAGACCGGCACGCGAACCGTCACCGTCCACTCCCGCCCCGAGGGTGCCGACGCCGGCGAGCCGTGGACCACCCACGCCCGCGGGACGCTCGCCGCCCACTCCCCCGCCTCCGCGGACACGGACGAGGTCCTGACCGCCTGGCCGCCCCTGGGCGCCGATGTCCTGGCCACGGACAGCCTCTACGACGACCTCGCCGCCCACGGCTACGACTACGGCCCCGCCTTCCGCGGCCTGACCGCGGCCTGGCGCCAGGGCGACGACCTCTTCGCCGAGGTACACGTCGACGCCGACACCGACGGCTACGGCGTGCACCCCGCGCTGCTCGACGCCGCCCTGCACACCCTCGCCCTGGACGGCGCCGCGACGGGCGAGGTGCTGCTGCCGTTCGCCTGGAGCGATGTGCAGCTCCACGCCACCGGCGCGACGACCCTCCGCGTACGGCTCGTCCGGCACTCGGCGAACAGCGCGGAGCTGACCCTCGCCGACCCGGTCGGCCGCCTCGTGGCCCGGGTCGGCCGGCTGACCCTGCGCCCGGTGGACCCGGCGCAGCTCAAGGCCGCCGCTTCCGGCCGCCCGCACAGTTCGCTGTTCTCCGTCGGGTGGACGCCCGTCCCCGTACCGGAGGCGACGTCCGAGGCGGCCGCCGGCGAGGGGTGGGCGGCCGTGGCGCTCGGCGTCCCGGCGCGGTGGCTGGAGGGCAGGCCGACGCATGCCGTGCTCGACGCGGTGGACGCCGAGCGGTCCGTGCCCGAGCAGGTGCAGGCCGCCGCCGAGGGCACACTGGCCGTGGTGCAGGAGTGGCTGGCCGACGACGCACGGAGCAAGGACCGGCTGGTCGTCGTCACCGGGAACGCCGTCGCCGCACAGCCCGGCGAGTCGCCGGCCGACCTCGTCCACGCTTCTCTGTGGGGGCTGCTCCGCAGCGCCCAGAGTGAGAACCCCGGCCGTATCGTCCTCGTCGACACCGACGGGCACGACGACAGCCTGGCCGCCCTGCCCGCCGTACTCACCCTCGACGAGCCGCAGGTCGCCCTGCGCGAGGGCACCGCGCACGTGCCCCGGCTGACCCGGTACCCCGGGGCCGAGCGGTTCGCGCAGGCCGGGGACGGCGTCGGTACGCGGCTGGGCGTCACGGGCCGGGGCACCCTCGAAGACCTCGCTCTGGTGGACTTCCCGGAGGCCGAGGCGCCCCTTGCCTCCGGCGAGGTCCGTATCCGGCTGCACGCGGCGGGGCTGAACTTCCGTGACGTGGCCGTCGCCCTGGGCGTGGTGGACGACGCACGCGCCCTCGGCGGCGAGGGCGCCGGTGTCGTACTGGAGGTGGCTTCCGACGTCTCCCATGTCGCGGTCGGCGACCGCGTGATGGGGCTGATCCACGGTACGGGCCCGGTGACCAAGGCCGACGCCCGGATGGTGACGGCGATTCCGCGGGGGTGGAGCTTCGCGGAGGCGGCGACGCTGCCGATCGTCTTCCTCACCGCGTACCTGGGACTGGCCGACCTGGCGCGGATCCGGCCCGGCGAGAAGCTGCTGGTGCACGCCGGCGCCGGTGGCGTCGGCATGGCAACCCTGCAACTCGCGCGGCACTGGGGCGTGGAGGTCTTCGCCACCGCGAGCCCCGGCAAGCAGCACATCCTGCGGGAGCACGGGCTCGACGACGCCCACATCGCGTCTTCGCGGACGCTGGACTTCGAGGAGCACTTCCGGACGGCCCTCGGTGCCGAGGGCGGGGTGGACGTCGTACTGAACTCCCTCGCCGGGGACTTCGTCGACGCGTCGCTGCGGCTGCTGGGCGACGGCGGCCGGTTCATGGAGATGGGCAAGACCGACATCCGCGACGCCGACGCCGTCCGCGCGGACAACCCCGGCGTCGCCTACCGCGCCTTCGACCTCGGCGAAGCGACGCCGGAGCGGGTGCAGGTCATGCTCGCCGAGCTGCGGGAGCTGTGCGAGGCGGGGACGCTCCGGCCGCTGCCCGTGACGGCGTGGGACTTCCACGAGGCGCGGACGGCGCTGCGGTACTTCAGCCAGGCGCGGCACATCGGCAAGGTGGTCCTCACCCTGCCCACTCCGTTCCGCGCCGACGGTACCGTGCTGATCACCGGCGGCACGGGCGTGCTGGGCGGGCACTTCGCCCGGCACCTGGTCACCGAGCACGGCGTACGGGACCTGCTGCTCGTCAGCCGGTCGGGACCGGACGCGAGCGGGGCGGCGGAGCTGCGGGAGGAGCTGACGGCGCTGGGCGCCCGGGTCCGTATCGAGGCGTGCGACGCGGCGGACCGCGACCGGCTCGCCGCGCTCCTGGGCACCCTCCCCGCCGAACACCCCCTGCGCGGCGTCATCCACGCGGCCGGGGCGCTGGACGACACGACGGTCGCCAACCTCACCCCCGAGCGGCTGCGGTCCGTGCTGCGCCCGAAGGTCGACGCGGCCTGGAACCTGCACGAGCTGACCGCCGACGCCGACCTGGACGCCTTCGTCCTCTTCTCCTCCGCCGCCGCCACCCTCGGCGCGCCCGGCCAGGCCAACTACGCGCTGGCCAACACCTTCCTCGACTCCCTCGCGGCACAGCGCCGCCGCACCGGTCTGCCCACGCTGTCCCTCGCGTGGGGCTTCTGGGCCGAGGCATCCGGGCTCACGCAGCACATGGACGCCGACGCGCTCGCCCGTCTGGAGCGCGGCGGTGTGACGCCGCTGGGCACCGAGCTGGGCATGCGGCTCTTCGACGAAGGCCTTGCCAGCGGCCACCCGATGCTGGTCGCCGCCCTGGTCGACGCGAGCCGCGTGAGCGGTACGGTGCCGCCGCTGCTGCGCGGTCTGGTACGCACCGGAGGCCGGCGCGTCGCCGCCTCGGCGGTCACGGACGGCGGGTCGGGACTGGCCGACCAGCTCGTCCGGCTCACCCGGGACGACCGGCGCAAGCACCTGCTGAGCCTCGTCAACGTCCACGTCGCCGCCGTCCTCGGGCACGGCAGCGGCGCGGCGGTGAACCCGACCCGCCCCTTCAAGGAGCTGGGCTTCGACTCGCTGACCGCCGTCGAACTGCGCAACCGCCTCGCGGGCGCGACGGGCCTCGTCCTCGCCTCGACGCTGGTCTTCGACTACCCGACGCCCGCCGTACTGGCGGACTTCCTCCTCGCCACCGTCCTCGACGAGAGCGGCACGCCGTCCGCCGCGGCCCTGGCGCCGGCCCACCGCACGACGGCGGCGGACGACGAGCCGATCGCGATCGTCGGCATGGCCTGCCGCTTCCCCGGCGGCGTCGCCTCGCCGGAGGACCTGTGGCAGATGCTCGCGGAGGGCCGTACGGGCATCGGGGAGTTCCCCGAGGACCGCGGCTGGGACCTCGACGCGATCTTCGACCCCGAGCCGTCGCGTTTCGGCACCTCGTACGTCCGCCGCGGTGGCTTCCTGTACGACGCCGCCGAGTTCGACCACGCGCTGTTCCGGATCAGCCCGCGCGAGGCGGTGGCCACGGACCCGCAGCAGCGGCTGCTGCTGGAGACGGCGTGGGAGACGTTCGAGCGCGCGGGCATGGACCCGCAGGCGCTGCACGGCAGCCGGACAGGTGTCTTCACGGGGCTGGTCAACCAGGACTATCTGACGCGCCTGCCGTCCGTGCCCGACGAGTACGAGGGCTTCATGGGCACGGGCACTCTCGGCAGCATCGCGTCGGGCCGGATCTCGTACACGCTGGGTCTTGAGGGCCCCGCGGTGACGGTGGACACGGCGTGCTCGTCGTCGCTGGTGGCGCTGCACATGGCGGCGCAGTCCCTCCGCCAGGGCGAGTGCGATCTCGCGCTGGCCGGAGGCGTCACCGTCATGCCGACACCGCACGCCTTCGTCGTCTTCAGCCGGCAGCGCGGGCTGGCGCCGGATGGGCTGTGCAAGGCGTTCGCGGACGGGGCGGATGGCACCGGCTGGTCGGAGGGTGTCGGGCTGCTGCTCGTGGAGCGGCTGTCGGACGCGCGCCGGAACGGGCACAAGGTGCTCGCGGTGGTGCGTGGTTCTGCGGTGAACCAGGACGGTGCGTCGAACGGGTTGACGGCGCCGAACGGTCCGTCGCAGCAGCGGGTGATCCGGCAGGCGCTGGCCAATGCCGGTTTGTCGACTTCGGACGTGGACGCGGTCGAGGCGCACGGCACGGGAACGACGCTGGGCGACCCGATCGAGGCGCAGGCACTGCTCGCGACCTACGGGAAGGACCGCGCAGAAGACACGCCGCTGTGGCTGGGGTCGCTGAAGTCGAACCTCGGGCACACCCAGGCCGCGGCCGGTGTCGGCGGCGTCATCAAGATGGTCATGGCGATGCGGGAAGGCGTGCTTCCCCAGACGCTGCACGTCGATGAGCCCTCGTCACACATCGACTGGACCGCGGGCGCCGTGCAGTTGCTCACCGAGCAGCGCCCCTGGGACGTACCGGAGGAGCGGCCCCGTCGCGCCGGTGTCTCGTCGTTCGGGATGAGCGGCACCAACGCGCACATCATCATCGAGCAGGCGCCGGAGCCCGAGACCGCGGGTGAGGGCGCCGAATCGGGCGGGGTGGTGGCGTGGCCGATCTCCGGCCACACGCCGCAAGCGCTCGCCGACCAGGCGGGGCGACTGCACACCCATCTGCTGGAGCGGCCGGAAGTCTCACCGGCGGAGGTGGCGCACAGCCTGATCACCACGCGCTCTGCCCTCGGCCACCGGGCAGTGGTCGTGGGCGGTGAGCGGGACGAACTGCTGGAGGGCCTGGCGGCGATCGCCGCGGGCGAGCCGTCCGCGCGGGTGGTCGCCAGTGGCGAACAGTCCGAGGGGAAGACGGTGTTCGTGTTCCCGGGTCAGGGTGCGCAGTGGGCGGGCATGGCCGCCGACCTGATCGAGACCGAGCCGGTGTTCGCCCAGGCGATCGCGGAGTGCGAGGCGGCGCTGTCCGTTTACGCGGACGACTGGTCGCTCACCGACGTCCTGGCCGATCCCGAGGGCGCGTTGCTGGAGCGGGTGGACGTCGTCCAGCCCGCGCTGTTCGCGGTCATGGTCAGCCTCGCCCGGCTGTGGCAGCACCACGGCATCAGCCCGGATGCGGTCATCGGCCACTCCCAGGGCGAGATCGCCGCCGCCCACATCGCCGGGGCCCTCACACTGGACGACGCGGCGAAGGTGGTGTGCCTGCGCAGCCAGGCCATCCGCGTCCTGTCCGGCCAGGGCGCCATGGCGTCCGTAGCGCTGCCGCACAGCCAGGTCACCGACGAGATCGCGGCATGGGATGGCAAGCTGTCGGTCGCCGTGGTCAACAGCCCGACCGCCACCGTGATCTCCGGCGACACCGACGCCGTGAAGGCGTACCTCGCTCAGTGCGAGAAGGCGGGGGTACGCAATCGGCTGCTGCCGGTGGACTACGCGTCCCACGGCCCCCACGTCACCGCGCTCCGCGACACCCTGCTCAGCACGCTTTCGGGAATCGAGCCGCAGGCAGCGTCGATCCCGTTCTACTCGACCGTCACCGGCGAGGAGTTCGACACCACCGGCCTGACCGCCGACTACTGGTACACCAACCTCCGCGAGACCGTCCGCTTCCACGACACCCTCACGAGGCTGATCACCGACGGACACACCACGTATGTCGAAACCAGCCCTCACCCCACCCTCACCACGGCCATCACCGACACGGACCCGGCGGCCATCGCCACCGGCACCCTCCGCCGCCACGAACACTCCCCCACCCAACTCCGCCTCGCCCTCGGGCACCTCCACACCCACGGCGCCCCCGTCGACTGGCACCAGCCCTCCGCACCCCTCACCGACCTCCCCACCTACCCCTTCCAACACGAGCACTACTGGCTCAACGTCCCCACTCCCAGCAGCGACCCCGCCGACCTGGGCCTCCGCCCCAGCACCCATCCCCTCCTCGGCGCCGCCGTCGACGCCGCCGTGGACGGTTCTGTCACGTTCACCGGCAGCCTCAGTCTGCGCGCCCACCCCTGGCTCGCCGACCACGCCGTCAACGGCACCGTCCTCCTCCCCGGCACCGCCTTCGTCGACCTCGCCCTCCACGCGGGCGAGCACACCGCGCACCCCTACCTCACCGAGCTGACCCTCCAAGCCCCCCTCGTCCTCCCGGACAAGGCCACCCTGCAACTCCAGGTGGCGGTGGGGCCGCACGACGCCGAGGACCGTTCGGTCACCGTCCACTCCCGTGGGTCGGACGACGAGCCGTGGACGCTGCACGCCGTCGGCGTGCTGACCGCGCGCCCCGCCGAGGCCGTCGCCGACGACCTCGCCGCCTGGCCCCCGGCCGGTGCGGTGCAGGTGCCGGTCGACGACCTGTACGAGGCGTTCGCCGCCCGCGGCAACGAGTACGGGCCGGCCTTCCAGGGCCTCACCGCGGCGTGGCGCCTGGGCGACAGCCTCTACGCCGAGGTCAGCCTCGACGCCTCCACCGACGCCTCCGGCTTCGACGTCCACCCCGCCCTGCTCGATGCCGCGTTGCACACCCTCGGCCTCACCGACGCCATCAGCGGCGGCGTGTATCTGCCGTTCTCGTGGAACGACGTGAGCCTGTACGCGACCGGGGCAAGCACCGTCCGTGCCCAGGTCACGCGGGTGGACGAGACGACGGTCGCCGTCGTGCTCGCCGATGTCACCGGCCGGCCCGTGGCCAAGGTCAGTTCCCTCGTGCTGCGGCCCCTGGACCCGGTTCAGCTCGCCAACGCCCGTACGAGCACGCACAACCGGCTCTTCCGCATGGACTGGGCCGCTCTCCCCCCTGCCGACGCGCCCGCCGTCAGCACCGCGGCACGCGACTGGACCCTCCTCACGGCCGGGGCCGCGGCGGACGCCGTACTTTCCTCCGCGGACCGGCTGACGCCGGAGCCCGCGGACGCGGCAAGCCCGCTGACGGCGCAGGTCCACCACGCCGCCGGGCAGGCCCTCGGCCACGTACAGGAATGGCTCGCGGACGAGGCGAACGCGGATCGTCACCTTGTGGTCCTCACCCACCGGGCGGTGGCCACCACCGCTGACGAGGACGTCACCGACCTCGTCCACGCACCCCTGTGGGGTCTCGTCCGCAGTGCCCAGAGCGAGCACCCCGGCCGTATCACCCTGATCGACACCGACGACCCCGCTGCCGACCCCACACCGCACATCGAGGCCGCTCTCGTCCTCGACGAGCCCCAGCTCGCGCTGCGCGACGGCCGGCCCCTCGTCCCGCGGCTCGCCCGCCACACTCCCCCGGCCGGCGACACCCTCACGCTCGACCCCGAGGGCACAGTCCTGATCACCGGCGGCACCGGCACCCTCGGCGCCCACACCGCGCACCACCTCGTCACCGCCCACGGCGTACGCCACCTGCTGCTCACCAGCCGCTCCGGCCCCGACGCGCCCCATGCCGCGGCGCTCCGGGACGAGTTGACCGCCCTCGGCGCCGAGGTACGGATCGCCGCCTGCGACGCCGCCGACCGCGACCAGCTCGCCGCGCTCCTCGACGCGATCCCCGCGGGCCACCCGCTGACCGCCGTTTTCCACACCGCCGGCACCCTCGCCGACGCCACCCTCGCCAACCTCACCCCCGACCACCTCACCACCGTCCTCCAGCCGAAGGTCGACGCCGCCTGGCACCTGCACGAGCTGACCGAGGGCCTGAAGCTCGACGCCTTCGTCCTCTACTCCTCCGCCGCCGCCACCCTCGGCGCGACGGGGCAGGCCAACTACGCCGCAGCCAACGCCTTCCTCGACACCCTCGCCCACCACCGCACCCGCCGCGGTCTGCCCGCCGTCAGCCTCGCCTGGGGCTTCTGGGCCGAGCAGTCCGGCATGACCGGGCACATGGACGACACCGACGTCGCCCGCCTCTCCCGCGGCGGTCTCGCGCCACTGACCACCGAGCAGGGCCTCGCCCTCCTCGACGCGGGCTGCGTCTCCGCGGTGCCGTTCCTGGTCCCGGCCGCCGTCAATCCGGCGCGGCTCGACGCGGCGCAGGCGCCCGCCCTGTTCCGTAGCCTGCTGCGCGCCCAGCGACGCCAGGCGGCCGCGGCCGACGTGGCCGGCGGCGGGGACTCCTCCGCTCTCGCGCGGCGGCTCTCGGGGCTGGGCGCCGCCGAGCAGCGGGACGTGCTGCTGCGGCTGGTGGCGAGCCACGTCGGTACGGTCCTCGGGCACGGCGAGGACGCGGTCGCCGTCAACCGCTCGTTCAAGGATCTCGGCATCGACTCCCTGACGGCCGTCGAGCTGCGCAACGGGCTGTCCGCGGCCGTCGGTGAGCGGCTGCCCGCCACCCTCGTCTTCGACCACCCCACGCCCACCGCGCTCGCGGAGCACCTGCGCAAGACGGTGCTCGGCGTCCGGCCCGAGGCTGCCTACGTGCCCTCGGCCGGCGGCCGGCTCGACGGTGATCCGATCGCGATCGTGGGGATGGCCTGCCGCTACCCGGGCGACGTGCGTTCGCCCGAGGACCTGTGGCGGCTGGTGGCCGAGGGCCGGGACGCGATCGGTGCGTTCCCGGAGAACCGGGGCTGGGACACCGACGCGCTCTTCGACGCCGACCCCGACCATCCGGGCACGTCGTACGTCCGCGAGGGCGGCTTCCTGTACGAGGCCGAGCAGTTCGACCCCGCGGTCTTCGGCATGAGCCCCCGCGAGGCGACCGCGACGGACCCGCAGCACCGGCTGCTGCTGGAGACCGCGTGGGAGACGTTCGAGCGCGCGGGCATCGACCCGCATTCGCTGCACGGCAGCCGGACCGGTGTGTTCACCGGCGTCATCTCCCAGGACTACTACTCGCGTCTGTCCCGGATCCCGGAGGGGTTCGAGGGGCAGATCGGGATCGGCAGCGCGGGCAGCATCGCCTCCGGCCGCGTCTCGTACGCGTTCGGCCTGGAGGGCCCGGCGATCACGGTCGACACGGCGTGCTCGTCGTCGCTGGTGGCGCTGCACATGGCGGGCCAGGCGCTACGCGAGGGCGAGTGCGATCTCGCCCTCGTGGGCGGGGTGTCGGTGATGGCGAGCCCCAACATGTTCGTGGAGTTCAGCCGGCAGCGCGGGCTCGCACCTGACGGACGCTGCAAGGCCTTCGCGGGCGCGGCCGACGGGACGGGCTGGTCGGAGGGCGTGGGGCTGCTGCTGGTCGAGCGGCTCTCGGACGCCCGGCGCAACGGCCACCCGGTCCTCGCCGTCGTCCGCGGCTCCGCCGTCAACCAGGACGGCGCCTCCAACGGCCTGACCGCGCCCAACGGCCCGTCCCAGGAGCGCGTGGTCCGGCAGGCCCTGGCCGGCGCGGGCCTCTCCCCCGCCGACGTCGACGCCGTCGAGGCGCACGGCACGGGCACGAGCCTCGGCGATCCCATCGAGGCGCAGGCCCTGCTCGCCACGTACGGCCAGGACCGGCCCGCGGACGCGCCGCTGCGGCTGGGTTCGATCAAGTCCAACATCGGCCACACCCAGGCCGCGGCCGGGGTCGGCGGTGTGATCAAGATGGTGCAGGCCATGCGGTACGGGGTCCTGCCCCGGACCCTGCACGTGGACGAGCCGTCGCCGCACATCGACTGGTCGGCGGGCGCGGTGGAACTGCTCCGCGACGAGGTGCCGTGGCCGCGTGCCGAGAAGCCGAGGCGCGCGGGAGTGTCGTCGTTCGGCATGAGCGGCACCAACGCGCACGTGATCATCGAGGAGCCGCCGGCCGACGACGCCGGCGAGGCCGTCGCCACCGCCGGGCCGGGCCCGGTGGTGTGGCCGCTCTCCGGGCACACGGCGGAGGCGCTGGCCGCGCAGGCGGGCCGGCTCCGGGCCCACCTGACCGGAGAGCCCGAGACAGACCTGCACGCGGTCGGTGCGTCTCTGGTGCGTGCGCGTGCGGTGCTGGACCACCGGGCGGTGGTCTTCGGTACGGACCGCGAGGAGCTGCTCGCCGGTCTGGACGCCGTCGCGCGTGGTGAGGAGTCGGATCGGGCCGTGGCGGGGCGGTACCGGGCCGGGAAGCTCGCGGTGCTGTTCACCGGCCAGGGCGCGCAGCGCCCCGGCATGGGCGCCGACCTGTACGACTCCTACCCCGTCTTCGCCGAAGCACTGGACGACGCCTGCGCGGCGCTGGACGCCCACCTGCCGCGCCCGTTGAAGCCGCTGCTGTTCGCCGAGGCCGACACCCCCGAAGCCCATCTGCTCAACGACACCACCTACACCCAGCCCGCACTCTTCGCCTACGAAGTCGCCCTCTACCGACTGGCCGAGTCCTTCGGGATCCGGCCGGACCACCTTGCCGGCCACTCCATCGGGGAGCTGACGGCGGCCCACCTCGCCGGGGTATGGGACCTCGCCGACGCCGCCCGGCTGGTCGCCACCCGGGCCCGGCTCATGGGGACCCTGCCCACCGGCGGCGCCATGCTCTCCGTGGCCGCCGACCGGGACACCGTCGCCCGCCTGCTCAAGGACGTCGACGGCGTCTCGGTCGCCGCGCACAACTCGCCCGTCTCCACCGTCGTCTCCGGCGACGCCGAGGCCATGGACACGGTCGCGGAGCGGTGCTCCGACATCGGTGTGACCGCCCGGCGGCTGCGGGTGAGCCACGCGTTCCACTCGGCCCACATGGACCCGATCCTGGAGGAGTTCCGCGCGGCCGTCGCCGAGGCCGCCGCCCAGGCACCGGCCCTGCCGGTGGTCTCCAACCGCACCGGAGAGCCCCTCACGGCGGAAGAGGCGGCCTCGCCGGACTACTGGGCGGAGCAACTGCGGCAGACCGTCGAATACGCCGCGGTGACCGCCTATCTGGAGCAGGCCGGCACGAGCACGTACCTCGAACTCGGCCCGGACGCCACACTCACGACCCTCACCGCCGACACCCTCACCGCGCCCGCCACCACCGTGGCGGCCCAACAGCGCAAGCGGGGGCAGACCGACACCTTCACGGGCGCCATGGCCGCGGTCCACACGGTGCACTCCCCCGTCGACTGGCCCACCGCCGCGGCGCCCGTACTCGGCGATCTCCCCACGTATGCCTTCCAGCACCAGCGCTACTGGCTCGACGCCCTGCCGTCGACCGGCGACGCCGAAGGACTGGGGCTGGGTACGGCCGACCACCCGCTGCTCAGCGCGGCCGTGGAGCACGCGGACGGCGACGCGGTCACCTTCACCGGGCGGCTTTCCCTGCGTACGCACCCGTGGCTGGCGGACCACGCCGTCTTCGGGACCGTGCTGCTGCCGGGCAGCGGGTTCGTCGAACTCGCCCTCTACGCGGGTGAGCAGGTGGGCGCGCTCCGCCTGGCGGACCTCACGCTCGAAGCTCCGCTCGTCGTCCCGGACCAGGGCACCGTGCACCTTCAGGTGATCGTCGCGTCCGAGGACGCCGAGGGCGGGCGCGCCGTCAGCGTCCACTCGCGGAGCGGACGGGGCGAGCCGTGGACGCTGCACGGCACGGGCCGGCTCACGGCTGCCACGGAGGCCGACTTCGGCTCCGACCTCACCGTCTGGCCGCCGGCCGGGGCCGAGGCGGTCGCCGTCGACTCGGTCTACGACGACCTGGCTCTGCGCGGCTACCAGTACGGCCCGGCCTTCCAGGGCCTGACCGCGGCCTGGCGCGAAGGCGACGACGTGTACGCCGAGATCGCGCTCGGCGCCGGAGCCGACGCCACGGGCTACGGCCTCCACCCGGCGCTGCTGGACGCCACGTTGCACGCCCTGGGCCTCTTGGCCGACGACGGCGACGACGCCCGGCTGCCGTTCTCCTGGTCCGGCGTCGAGCTGCACGCCACCGGGTCCTCGGCGCTCCGTGCCCATCTGCGGCGCGAGTCCGCGGACACGGCGCGCATCACGCTGGCCGACACCGCGGGAGCGCCGGTGGCCCGGGTGGAGCGGCTGACGGTGCGGCCGGTCGACCGCGGCCAGTTGGCGTCGATCGGCGGGAACGCGCACAGCGGGCGGATGTTCGCCGTGGAGTGGAACCCGGTGCCCGTATCCGGGCTCGCGGTCTCGTCCACGCCGTGGGCCGTGCTGTCGGCCGGGGCGGAGGTCCCGGTGGAAGGCGCGGCCAAGCCCGACGTGTACGCGACCCTCGATCAGCACCCGGACCTTCCCGTGCCGGACCGGGTCCACCGGGCCGTCGCGCAGGCCCTCGGCCACGTACAGGAATGGCTGGCCGACGAGGCGAACGCGGACCGGCACCTCGTCGTCCTCACCAGCCGCGCCGTCGCCACCGCCGACGACGAGGACGTCACCGACCTCGTCCACGCACCCCTCTGGGGCCTGATCCGCAGCGCCCAGAGTGAGAACCCCGGCCGGATCACGGTCGTCGACACCGACGGACACCCCGACAGCGAGGCCGCCCTACCCGCCGCACTCACCCTGGACGAACCCCAACTCGCCCTGCGCGGCGGCCAAATGCTCGCACCCCGGCTCACCCGCCACACCGCCGCCCCCGACCGGGCGCTCACCCTCCAGCCGGAGGGCACCGTCCTGATCACCGGCGGCACCGGCACCCTCGGCGCCCACACCGCCCGCCACCTCGTCACCGCCCACGGCGCACGCCATCTGCTGCTCACCAGCCGCTCCGGCCCCGACGCGACCGGAGCCACCGAGCTGCGCGACGAACTCACCGCCCTCGGCGCCGACGTGCGCATCGCCGCCTGCGACACCGCCGACCGCGACCAGCTCACCGCTCTCCTCGACACCATTCCGGAAGAGCACCCGCTGACCGCCGTCGTCCACACCGCCGGCGCACTCGCCGACGCCACCCTCCCCAACCTCACCCCCGACCACCTCACCACCGCCCTCCAACCGAAGGTCGACGCAGCCTGGAACCTGCACGAACTCACCCAAGGTCTCAAGCTCGACGCCTTCGTCCTCTACTCCTCCGCCGCCGCCACCCTCGGCGCCCCCGGACAGGCCAACTACGCCACCGCCAACACCTTCCTCGACACCCTCGCCCACCACCGCACCCACAGCGGACTCCCCACCACCAGCCTCGCCTGGGGCCTCTGGGCCGAACAGTCCGGCATGACCGGGCAGTTGGATGACACCAATGTCGCCCGGCTCGTCCGCAGCGGCGTCACTCCGCTGACCACAGAGCAGGGCCTCGCCCTCCTCGACTCCGGCATCGCCGCCCCCGTTGCTCACCTCCTGCCCGTCGCCCTCAACACCGCCCGCCTCGATCCGGCGTCCGCCCCGCCGCTCCTGCGCTCGCTGGTACGCGGCGTCCGCCGGCCGGCGGCGAGCGCGGGCACCGGGGCCGGCGCCTCGGTCCAGTCGGGCGCACTGGTCGCGGAGCTGGCCGGGCTCGACGCCGAGCAGCGGACCGAGCGGGTACGTGCGCTGGTGGTCCGCGAGGTGGCGCTCGTCCTCGGGCACAGCGGCGAGCGGGGCGTCGACGCGGACCGGCCCTTCTCGGAGTTGGGCTTCGACTCGCTCACCGCCGTCCAGTTGCGCAACAAGCTGGGCGCGCTGGTCGGGCAGCAGCTTCCGGCGACGCTGATCTTCGACTACCCGACGCCGCTGGCGCTGGGCGACCACCTCGCCGCGCGCCTCGCCCCCGGGCGCGGTGCGGGCGGGGGCGTCGTCACCGTGGACGACCTCGACCGTCTCGGCGCGACGCTGTCCGCGCGGCCTTCGGACGACCCGGAGCGGGTGGTTCTGGTCGAGCGCCTGGAGGCGTTGCTCGCCAGGCTGGCGGCCCCGGGCGCGTCCGACGAGAGCGGCGAGGAAGTCCTCGACTCGCTGCGCAAAGCCAGCAATGAGGAGCTCTTTAGCTTCGTGGAGAAGGATCTCGGGCTCTGAGCCCTCACGGCCCTTCCCGGGCCGCGATCAACGTTCGGCAATTCAATCGGCACGGCTCGGCAAGGCAGGGGAGCAGGACAGATGGCGGACGAAGACAAGCTGCGGGATTACCTGGCACGCGTCATTGCCGAGTTGCACCAGACCCGGCAGCGGCTTCACGACGCCGAGTCCCAGGAGCACGAGCCGATCGCCATCGTCGGCATGGCCTGCCGCTACCCCGGCGACGTCCGCTCGCCGGAGGACCTGTGGCGGCTGGTGCACGAAGGCCGGGACGCGGTCGGGGAGTTCCCCTCCGGCCGCGACTGGGACGTGGAGTCGCTGTACCACCCGGACCCGGACCACCCCTCTACGTCGTACGTGCGGGAGGGCGGGTTCCTGCACGAGGCCGCCGACTTCGACGCCGAGCTGTTCCACATGAGCCCGCGCGAGGCGCTGGCCACCGACCCGCAGCAGCGGCTGCTGCTGGAGACGGCGTGGGAGGCGTTCGAACGGGCGGGTATCGACCCGCAGTCGGTGCAGGGCAGCCGGACGGGTGTCTTCACCGGCGTGATGTACAACGACTACTCCTCGCGGCTGATGCACCAGGTGCCGGCCGGCTTCGAGGGGCAGGTCGGCAACGGCAGCGCGGGCAGCATCGCCTCCGGCCGGGTGGCGTACAGCTTCGGCCTGGAGGGGCCCGCGGTCACCGTGGACACGGCGTGCTCCTCGTCGCTCGTCTCGCTGCACCTGGCCGCGCACGCGCTGCGCCAGGGCGAGTGCACGCTGGCGCTGGCCGGCGGTGTGACGGTGATGGCCACGCCCGGTACGTTCGTGGAGTTCAGCCGGCAGCGCGGTCTTGCACCGGACGGGCGCTGCAAGCCGTTCGCCGCCGCCGCGGACGGGACCGGGTGGTCGGAGGGCGTCGGGCTGCTGCTGGTCGAGCGGCTGTCGGACGCGCAGCGCAACGGGCACCCCGTTCTCGCGGTCCTGCGCGGCTCCGCCGTCAACCAGGACGGGGCCTCCAACGGCCTGACGGCGCCCAACGGCCCGTCGCAGCAGCGGGTGATCCGCCAGGCGCTCGCCAACGCGGGCCTGACCGCCGCCGACGTCGACGTCGTCGAGGCGCACGGTACGGGGACGACGCTGGGCGACCCGATCGAGGCGCAGGCGCTGCTCGCCACGTACGGCGAGGGGCGGTCGGGCGACGCACCGCTGTGGCTGGGCTCGGTCAAGTCGAACCTCGGGCACACCCAGGCCGCCGCCGGCGTTGCGGGCATCATCAAGATGGTCATGGCGATGCACGAGGGGGTGCTGCCGCGCACGCTGCACGTGGACGAGCCGTCGCCGCACATCGACTGGTCCGGGGGTACCGTCCGGCTGCTGACGGAGCCGCGGGCGTGGGCACACCCCGAGCGGCCGTTGCGCGCCGCAGTCTCGTCGTTCGGCATGAGCGGCACGAACGCCCACGTGGTGATCGAGGGCCCGCCCGCCGCGGCGGAGGAAGAGGAGCCGGCGGACGAGCAGCAGGCCCCGGGCCCGGCGGTCTGGGCGCTGTCGGGTCACACCTCGGAGGCGCTCGCCGCCCAGGCCGGGAAGCTGCGCACCTGGCTGGAGGAGAACCCCGACACCGACGCGCGGGCCGTGGGCTCCGCGTTGCTGCGGACGCGGGCGGCGCTCGCCCACCGGGGCGTGGTGTTCGGTGCGGACCGCGAGGAGTTGCTGGCCGGGCTCGCCGCCGTGGCGGAGGAGACGCCGGTGCGGGGCGCCGTCGTGGGCACGGCGGCCGGCGGCAAGCTGGCGTTGCTGTTCACGGGCCAGGGTGCACAGCGCGCGGGTATGGGCGCGGAGTTGTACGACACCTACCCCGTGTTCGCCGAGGCCCTGGACGAGGCGTGCACGGCACTGGACACCCACCTGCCGCAGCCGCTCAAGCCGCTGATGTTCGCCGAGGCCGACAGCCCCGAAGCCGATCTGCTCGACGACACCACCTACACCCAGCCCGCACTCTTCGCCTACGAAGTCGCCCTCTACCGACTCGCAGAATCCTTCGGCATCCGCCCGGACTTCCTGGCCGGTCACTCCATCGGGGAGCTGACCGCCGCCCACCTCGCCGGCGTATGGACCCTCGCGGACGCGGCCCGGCTGGTCGCCACCCGGGCCCGGCTCATGGGGACCCTGCCCACCGGCGGCGCCATGCTGTCCATGGCCACCGACCGCGACACCGCTGCCGGGCTGCTCAAGGACGTCGACGGCGCGTCGATCGCCGCGCACAACTCCCCCGTGTCCACGGTCGTCTCCGGTGACACCCAGGCCGTCGACGCCGTCGCCGAGCGGTGCGCCGAGGCCGGTGTGACCACCCGGCGGCTGCGGGTGAGCCACGCGTTCCACTCCGCGCACATGGACCCGATCCTGGAGGAGTTCCGCGCGGCAGTCGCCGAGACCGCCGCCCAGGCACCGGCCCTGCCGGTCGTCTCCAACCGCACCGGACAACCCCTCACCGCCGACGAGGCGGCCTCGCCCGAGTACTGGGCCGGGCAGTTGCGTCACACCGTCGATTACGCCGCCGTCACGACGTACCTGGAGCAGGCGGGCACGAGCACGTACCTCGAACTCGGCCCCGACACCACCCTGGCGACCCTCACCGCCGACACCCTCACCGCCCCGGCCACCGCCGTGGCGGCGCAGCAGCGCAAACGGGGGCAGGTGGAGGCGCTGACGACGGCGCTCGCCACGGTCCACACCGCGCACACCCCCCTCGCCTGGCCCGGCACCTCCGGCGCCGTCGACCTCCCCACGTACGCGTTCCAGCACCGGACCTACTGGCTCAACGCCCCCGCCTGGGCCGGCGACCCGGGGCACCTCGGGCTGCGGCGTACCGAGCACGCGCTGCTCGGCGCGGCGATGGAGCTGGCGGACGGCGCCGGCGCCGTCACGTTCACCGGCAGCCTGAGCCTGCGTACACACCCCTGGCTGGCGGACCACGCCGTCGACGGCACGGTCCTCCTCCCCGGCACGGCCTTCGTCGACCTCGCGCTGCACGCGGGCGAGCACACCGGCCACCCCCACCTGGCTGAACTCACCCTCCAGACCCCGCTGGTGCTCCCCGAGAACGGCACCCTCCACCTCCAGGTGACCGCCGGCGCCGACGCGGACGGCAGCGGGCAGCGTCCGGTCACGGTCCACTCGCGCGCCGAGGACGGCGACGTCTGGACCCCGCACGCCACGGGTCTCCTCACCGCGACGCCCGCCGGCGGCCCGGAGGGCGACCCGGCCGTCGATCTCGCCGCCTGGCCGCCCGCCGGGGCCGAGTCGCTGCCCGTCGGGTCGCTGTACGACGAACTCGCAGAGCACGGCTACCACTACGGCCCCGCCTTCCGCGGTCTGTCCGCCGCCTGGCGTGCCGCGGACGGTGACGTGTACGCAGAGGTCGCCCTCGCCGCGGACACCGGCACCGACCCGAGCGGCTACGGCATCCACCCGGCGCTCCTGGACGCCGCCCTGCACGCGCTCGGACTGGCCCCCGGCGGCGAGGAGGGCACGCAGCTTCCGTTCTCCTGGAGCGACGTCGAACTGCACGCCACCGGCGCCGACTTCCTCCGCGTCCACGTACGCCGGGTGACGCCGACCTCGGCGCGGATCACGCTGGCCGACCCGGCGGGCAGCCCCGTGGGCCGGGTCGGTTCGCTGACGCTGCGGCAGGTGGACGCCGCGCAGCTCCGGCAGGCCGCCGCGGCCGATCCGCACCACGACAGCCTGTTCACGCTGGACTGGGCCCCGCTCACCCTCCCGGAGACGGACACCACCCCCGGGTACGTCTTCCTCGCGCCGCCGGCCGGCGGTGACGGCGTCCCCGGCGCCGGCGGCGGCCGGGCCGTCGCGGACCTCGAAGCGCTCCTCGCCGGCGACGAGGTCCCGGCCACGGTCCTGCTGCCGGTGGGCGACCCCGGCGATTCGCCCCTGCCCGCACGGGTGCGGGAGTCGAACACCCGGCTGCTGGAGTTCGTCCAGCGCTGGCTCGCGGAGGAGCGGCTGGCCGGCACCCGGCTCGCCGTCGTGACGTCGGGGGCCGTGGCCGCCGAGCCCGGCGACCCGGTGACCGACCTGGTGGCGGCCGCCGCATGGGGGCTGCTGCGCTCCGCGCAGTCGGAGCACCCGGACCGCTTCCTCCTGCTCGACGTGGACGGCGACCCTCGTACCGTGGCGGCGCTCGGCGCCGTCCTGGCCTGCGGAGAGCCGCAGACCGCCGTACGCGAGGGCCGTGCCCTCGCCGCCCGCCTGGGGCGGTCCGCGGCCGACGACGTGCTGACCCCCCCGCCCGGCGAGGACCACTGGTGCCTGGGCGTGACCGGCCAGGGCTCCCTGGACGACGTCGCGCTCGTCCCGTCGCCGGAGGCGGGGGCGGACCTGGGGCCCGGCGAGGTGCGGGTCGCGGTACGGGCCGGCGGGCTGAACTTCCGCGACGTCGTCGTCACGCTCGGCATGGTGGCCGACGTGCGCGCCGTGGGCGGCGAGGGCGCCGGCATCGTCGTGGAGGCCGCACCCGACGTCACCCATCTCGCGGCCGGCGACCGGGTGATGGGCCTGTTCACCACCACCGGCCCGGTGACCGTCACGGACGCCCGGCTGCTGTCCCGTATCCCGGAGGGCTGGTCCTTCGCGGAGGCGGCCACCGTGCCGATCGTCTTCCTCACCGCCTACTACGGGCTGGTGGACCTGGCGGCCGTCGAGCCGGGCGAGCGGCTGCTCGTGCACGCCGGCGCCGGTGGCGTCGGCATGGCGACCCTGCAACTCGCGCGGCACTGGGGCGTAAACGTCCTGTCCACCGCCAGCTCCGGCAAGCAGCACGTGCTGCGGGAGTACGGGGTCGAGGACACCCGTATCGCGTCCTCGCGGACGCTGGACTTCGAGGAGCAGTTCCGTACGGCGACCGACGGCGCGGGAGTGGACGTCGTACTGAACTCCCTGGCCGGGGAGTTCGCCGACGCCTCGCTGCGGCTGCTGAGCGACGGCGGCCGGTTCGTCGAGATCGGCAAGACCGACATCCGGGACCCCGAGACGGTCGCCGAGGAGTACCCCGGCACGACGTACCAGGCGTTCGACCTCGGTGACGCCGGTCCCGACCGCATCCAGGAGATGCTGGAGGAGCTGCGGGAGCTGTTCGAGAGCGGCGTGCTGCGGCCGTTGCCCGTCACCTCCTGGGACATCCGGCGGGCGCCCGAGGCACTGCGTCATCTGAGCCAGGCGAGGCACATCGGCAAGGTCGTGCTGACGATCCCGGCCCCGATCGACCCGGACGGCACCGTCCTGGTCACCGGCGGCACCGGCGTCCTCGGCGCCCACGTCGCCCGCCACCTCGTCACCGCCCACGGCGTCCGGAACCTCCTGCTCACCAGCAGGTCAGGACCCGACGCCCCCGGCGCCACCGAGCTGCACGACCAGCTCACCGCCCTGGGCGCCGAGGTACGGATCGCTGCCTGCGACGCCGCCGACCGCGACCGACTCGCCACCCTCCTCGACACGGTGAGCGACGCGCATCCGCTCCGCGCCGTCGTCCACACCGCGGGCGTACTCGACGACGCCACCGTGGACCGCCTCACCCCCGAACAGCTCGCCGCCGTCCTCCGCCCGAAGGTGGACGCCGCCTGGAACCTGCACGAGCTGACCGAGCACCTGGAGCTGGACGCGTTCGTCCTGTTCTCCTCCGCCGCCGCCACCTTCGGTGCGCCCGGCCAGGCCAACTACGCCACGGCCAATACCTTCCTCGACGCCCTCGCGGCACTGCGGCACCGCCGCGGCCTGCCCGCCACCTCGCTCGGCTGGGGTCTGTGGGCCGAGGCCAGCGGCATGACCGGGCACCTGGACGACGCCGACGTCGCGCGGGTCAGCCGCGCGGGCGTCGTCCCGCTCACCACGGCGCACGGCCTGGAACTGCTCGACGCGGGCCTGTCCGGCAGCCGGCCCTTCCTGCTGCCGACCGGTCTGGACACCCGCGTCCTCGACCCCGCCACCGCGCCGCCGCTGCTCCGCGCGCTGGTGCAGCCGCGCCGGGCCGCCGCAACGCCCGCGAGCCGGGGCGCCGCCCGCAGTGGCGGCCGGGGTTCGTCACTGGCCGACGAACTGTCCGCGATGGCGCCCGAGAACCGGGAGCGGCACGTCCTGGACCTGGTCCGCAGCCATGTGGCGACGGTACTGGTCCTCGGTGACGCGACCGCGGTCGGCGCCGACCGCAGCTTCCGCGAGCTGGGCTTCGACTCGCTCACGGCCGTCGAGATGCGCAACCGGCTCACCGCGGCCACCGGCCTGCAACTGCCGACGACGCTGGTCTTCGACCACCCGACGCCGGCCCTGCTGGCTCGCTTCGTACTGGACGAACTGCTCGGTGCGCTGCCGCAGACGGCGCTCTCCCCCGCCGTCGGCCCGCGCGCCGACGAGGACGAGCCGATCGCGATCATCGGCATGGCCTGCCGCTTCCCCGGCGGTGTCGCCTCGCCGGAGGACCTGTGGCGGCTGGTGAGCGAGGGCCGCGACGGTATCGGGGCCTTCCCCGAGGACCGCGGTTGGGACCTCGACCGGCTCATGGACCCGGACCCGGAGCGCCTGGGGACGTCCGCCACGTCGCAGGGCGGATTCCTCTACGACGCGGCCGAGTTCGACGCCGAGCTGTTCCGGATCAGCCCTCGCGAGGCGCTGGCCACCGACCCGCAGCACCGGCTGCTGCTGGAGACGGCGTGGGAGGCGTTCGAACGGGCCGGCATCGACCCGCACACGCTGCGGAACACCGCCACCGGCGTCTTCGCGGGCGTCATCTCCCAGGACTACCTGTCCCGGCTGACCGAGACCCCGGAGGGCTTCGAGGGGCAGGTCGGCATCGGCAGCGCGCTGAGCATCGCCTCCGGGCGCGTGTCGTACACGTTCGGGCTTGAGGGCCCGGCGGTGACGGTGGACACGGCGTGCTCGTCGTCGCTGGTGACGCTGCACCTGGCGTGCCAGTCGCTGCGCAGCGGCGAGTCGACGCTCGCGCTGGCGGGCGGGGTGACGGTGATGGCCACACCCGGCTGCTTCACCGAGTTCAGCCGCCAGGGCGGACTGGCACCGGACGGGCGCTGCAAGCCGTTCGCGGCCGGCGCCGACGGGACGGGCTGGTCGGAGGGTGTCGGGCTGCTGCTCGTGGAGCGGCTGTCGGACGCCGTACGCAACGGGCGCCGCATCTTGGCGGTGGTGCGTGGTTCCGCGGTGAACCAGGACGGTGCGTCGAACGGGTTGACGGCGCCGAACGGTCCGTCGCAGCAGCGGGTGATCCGGCAGGCGCTGGCCAATGCCGGTTTGTCGACTTCGGACGTGGACGCCGTCGAGGCGCACGGCACGGGAACGACCCTGGGCGACCCGATCGAGGCGCAGGCACTGCTCGCGACCTACGGGAAGGACCGCGCAGAAGACACGCCGCTGTGGCTGGGGTCGCTGAAGTCGAACCTCGGGCACACCCAGGCCGCGGCCGGTGTCGGCGGCGTCATCAAGATGGTGATGGCGATGCGGGAAGGCGTGCTGCCGCAAACGCTGTACGTGGACGAGCCCTCGTCGCACATCGACTGGACCGCGGGCGGGGTACGGCTGCTGACCGAGCAGCGCCCGTGGACGGTCGACGAGGAGCGGCCGCGGCGTGCGGGGGTGTCGTCGTTCGGGATGAGCGGCACCAACGCCCACGTCATCATCGAGCAGGCCCCGGAGCCCGAGGCGGCGCCCGCCGTGGTCGAGCCGGGCGGGGTGGTGGTGTGGCCGGTCTCCGGCCACACGCCCCAGGCGCTCGCCGATCAGGCCGGTCGACTGCACGCCTACCTGACCGAACGCCCCGAGATCACTCCGGCCGGCGTCGCCCACAGCCTGGTCACCACGCGACCGGCGCTCGGCGACCGGGCGGTCGTCGTGGGCGGCGAGCGGGACGAACTGCTGGAGGGCCTGGCCGCGATCGCCGCGGGCGAGCCGTCCGCGCGGGTCGTCACCGGAGATGTGCGCTCCGAGGGCAAGACGGTGTTCGTCTTCCCGGGTCAGGGTGCGCAGTGGGCGGGCATGGCCGCCGACCTGATCGAGACCGAGCCGGTGTTCGCCCAGGCGATCGCGGAGTGCGAGGCGGCGCTGTCCGTCTACGCGGACGACTGGTCGCTCACCGACGTCCTGGCCGATCCGGAAGGTGTGTTGCTGGAGCGGGTGGACGTGGTCCAGCCCGCGCTGTTCGCGGTCATGGTCAGCCTCGCGCGGCTGTGGCAGCACCACGGCATCAAGCCCGACGCGGTCATCGGCCACTCCCAGGGCGAGATCGCCGCCGCCCACATCGCCGGGGCCCTCACGCTTGAGGACGCGGCAAAGGTCGTGTGCCTGCGCAGCCGGGCCATCCGCGCCCTGTCCGGCCAGGGCGCCATGGCGTCCATCGCTCTTCCTCACGCGCAGGTCGCGGACGGGATCGCCGCGTGGGACGGGAAGCTGTCGGTCGCGGTCGTCAACAGCCCCACCGCCACCGTGATCTCCGGCGACACCGACGCCGTAACCGCCTACCTCGCCCAGTGCGAGAAGGCGGGCGTACGCAATCGGCTGCTGCCGGTGGACTACGCGTCCCACGGCCCCCACGTCACCGCGCTCCGCGAGACGCTGCTCAGCACGCTCGCGGGCCTGGAGCCGGGCCCGGCATCGATCCCCTTCTACTCGACCGTCACCGGCGAGGAGTTCGACACCACCGGCCTGACCGCCGACTACTGGTACACCAACCTGCGTGAGACCGTCCGCTTCCACGACACCCTCACGCGCCTGGTCGACAGCGGACACACCACGTACGTCGAGACCAGCCCCCACCCCACCCTCACCACCGCCATCACCGACTCCGGCACCGACACGCCCGTGACCGTGACCGGATCCCTCCGGCGGCACGAGCACTCCCCCACCCAGTTCCGCCTCGCCCTCGGGCACCTGCACGCCCACGGCACGGCCGTCGACTGGCACACCACTCCCACCGCTCCGGCCGACCTGCCCACCTACCCCTTCCAGCACCAGACCTACTGGCTCGACGTCCCCGCCACCGGCGGCGACCCGGCGTCCCTCGGCCTCCAGCACACCGACCACCCCCTCCTCCCCGCGTCGCTTCAGCACGCCGACAACTCGGGCACCTTCAGCTTCACGGGACAGGTCTCTCTCCGCAGCCATCCCTGGCTCGGCGACCACGCCGTCGCCGGCACGGTCCTCCTCCCCGGCGCCGCGCTCGTCGACCTCGCCCTCCACGCGGGCGACCGGACCGCGCACCCCCACCTGGCCGAACTCACCCTGCAGACCCCCCTCGTCATCCCCCAGGACGCGACGCTGCAGCTCCAGGTCACCGTCGGCCCGGAGGACGACCAGGGCCGCAGCCCCGTCTCCGTACACACGCGGCAGGCCGACGACGAGCCGTGGGTGACCCATGCCGTCGGCGTCCTCGCCGACGAGGACGGCGACCCGGCGGGCGCGGACCTCGGCGCCTGGCCGCCGGCGGACGGCGTGGCGCTGCCGGTGGACACCCTGTACGACGACCTGGCCGAGCGCGGCTACGGCTACGGCCCCGCGTTCCGCGGGCTCACCGCGGCCTGGCGCCAGGGCGACGACCTGTACGCCGAGGTCGGCCTCGACCCCGCCACCGACGTGACCGGGTACGGCATCCACCCCGCGCTCCTCGACGCCGCCCTGCACACCCTGGGCGCCGACACCCGGAGCGGCGGGGACGACGCGGAGGTCGCGCTGCCCTTCTCCTGGGCGGGTGTCAGCCTGTACGCGACCGGGGCCACGGCCGCGCGCGTACGCATCGAGCGCTCCGACCCCCGCAACGTCACCCTGCACCTCGCAGATGCGACGGGCCAGCCCGTCGCCCGGGTTCGCGCACTCACCCTGCGGCCCGTCGACCCGGCGCAACTGTCGGCGCCCGCACCGGACGCTGACAGCCGGCTGTTCAGCGTGGCCTGGACGCAGCTCACACCGCCGGAGGAGCCGCGGGAGCAGCGGTACACGTTCCTCCTCGCCGGCGCCGAGGCCGCGCCGGACGCCGATGTCCTCGACCGCCTCGACGAGGCCGGGGAACTGCCGCTGCCCGAGCGCGTCCAGGCCGCGAGCGAGCAGGCGCTGGCCGCGCTCCAGGGCTGGCTGGCCGACGAGGGCGCAGCGGACTCCCGTCTGGTGGTCCTGACCGGCGGTGCCGTCGCGGCCCGCGCCGGGGAGCACCCGACCGACCTGGTGCACGCCCCGCTGTGGGGCATGATCCGCAGCGTCCAGACCGAGCACCCGGACCGCATCACGCTCCTCGACACCGACCGCACGCCCACGCCCGCGGAAGTGGCCCTCGCGCTCACCCTGGACGAACCCCAGCTCGCGCTGCGCGACGGTACGTTCCACGCGCCCCGGCTGGCCCGCCACCCGGCGCCGGAGCGGCTGACGCCGCCCGCGGACGCGCTGGCATGGCGCCTCGGCGTGACCGGCGGCGGGACGGTGGAGGACGTCCGGCTGGTCGACTTCCCGGAGGCCGCCGCGCCGCTGGAGCCCGGCCAGGTCCGTATCGCGCTGCGCGCCGCGGGGCTGAACTTCCGCGACGTCGTCGTCGCGCTCGGGATGGTGGCCGACGTGCGCTCGCTGGGCGGCGAGGGCGCCGGCGTCGTGCTGGAGGTGGCGCCCGACGTCACCCATGTCGCGGTCGGCGACCGGGTGATGGGCCTGCTGTCCGGCACCGGGCCGATCACCATGACGGACGCACGCCTGGTCACCCGCATCCCCGACGGCTGGACCTTCGCCGAGGCGGCGACGGTGCCGATCGTCTATCTCACCGCGTACTACGGTCTGTCCGACCTGGCCGGCGTGCAGGCGGGCGAGCGGCTGCTGCTGCACGCGGCGACGGGCGGCGTGGGGACGGCCACCCTCCACCTCGCCGAGCACTGGGGGCTGGAGGTCTACGCCACGGCGAGCGCGCCCAAGCAGCACGTGCTGCGGGAGTACGGGCTGCCTGACGCCCGTATCGCGTCGTCGCGGACGCTGGACTTCGAGGAGCGGTTCCGTACGGCGACCGAGGACAGCGGCGTGGACGTCGTACTGAACTCCCTGGCCGGGGACTTCACCGACGCCTCACTGCGGCTCCTCGGTGACGGCGGCCGGTTCGTCGAGATCGGCAAGACCGACATCCGGGACGCGGAGACGGTCGCGGAGGAGTACCCCGGCCGGACGTACCAGGTCTTCGACCTGGGTGACGCCGGCCCGGACCGCATCCAGGAGATGCTGCGGGAGCTGGGCGAGCTGTTCGCCGGCGGGGCGCTCGCCCCGCTGCCCGTCACGGCCTGGGACATCCACGACGCCCAGCAGGCGATCCGGTTCCTGAGCCAGGCGAGGCACGTCGGCAAGGTCGTGCTGACGATCCCGGCCCCGATCGACCCGGACGGCACCGTCCTGGTCACCGGCGGCACCGGCGTCCTCGGCGCCCACGTCGCCCGCCACCTCGTCACCGCCCACGGCGTCCGGAACCTCCTGCTCACCAGCAGGTCAGGACCCGACGCCCCCGGCGCCCGCACCCTCCACGAAGAACTCACCGCACTCGGCGCCACCGTCCAGATCACCGCCTGCGACACCGCCGACCGCGACCGACTCGCCGCCCTCCTCGACACCGTCAGCGACGACCACCCGCTCACCGGCGTCGTGCACGCCGCCGGCGTGCTCGACGACGCCACGACCGAGCAGCTCACGCCGGCCCACCTGGCGACGGTCCGCCGGCCGAAGGTGGACGCGGCGTGGAACCTGCACGAGCTGACCGCCGAGCGCGGCGTCGACACCTTCGTCCTCTTCTCCTCCGCCGCGGCCGGCCTGGGCGCGCCCGGCCAGGCCAACTACGCCGCCGCCAACGCCTTCCTCGACGCCCTCGCGCTGCACCGGCACGGCCGCGGGCAGCACGCCCTGTCGCTGGGCTGGGGCTACTGGGCCGAGGCCAGCGGCATGACGGGGCACATGAGCCAGGCGGACACCGACCGCCTGGCTCGCGGCGGCGTCCGGCCGCTGCGGACGGAGACCGGGCTCCGGCTCTTCGCCTCGGCGCTGGCCGCAGGCGCGCCCGCGCTGCTGCCGATCGACCTCGATCCGGCGCGGCTGGCCGCGGGCGGCAGTGTCCCGCCGATGATGCGCGGTCTGGTACGTCCCGCGCGGCGGGTCGCCGCCGCGGCAGGGCCCGGCGCGGCGGGAGGGCTGGCCCGTACGCTCGCCGACCTGTCCCCCGCGGCCCGGCAGGAGCGCGTGCTCACGCTGGTCGGCCAGCACGTGGCGGCGGTCCTCGGCCGCACCGGGGAGGTGGCCGCCGACCGGGCGTTCAAGGACCTCGGCTTCGACTCGCTGACCGCCGTCGAACTGCGCAACCGCCTCGGCGCCGCCACCGGCGTCCAGCTCCCGACGACCGTGGTCTTCGACCACCCGAACCCGCGGGCGCTCACCAAGTTCCTCCTCGGGCAGCTCCTCGGCGCCGACGCCGGGACCGACGCCCCGCGGGCCCGCACCGCGGCCGCCGCGCGGGCCGACGACGAGCCGATCGCGATCGTCGGCATGGCCTGCCGCTTCCCCGGCGACGTCGCCTCGCCGGAGGACCTGTGGCGGCTGCTGGCGGAGGGGCGCACCGGTATCGGCCCGTTCCCCGACGACCGGGGCTGGGACCTGGACAGCCTGCTGAATCCCGACCCCGACCACGCGGGTACGTCCACGACGCACCGGGGCGGATTCCTGCACGACGCGGCGAAGTTCGACGCCGACCTGTTCCGGATCAGCCCGCGCGAGGCGCTGGCCACGGATCCGCAGCAGCGGCTGCTGCTGGAGACGGCGTGGGAGACGTTCGAGCGCGCGGGCATCGACCCGCAGTCGCTGCACGGCAGTCAGACCGGCGTGTTCACCGGCCTCACGTCGCAGGACTACTTCTCCCGGCTGGGGAGTATCTCGGAGGAGCTTGAGGGCTACCTCGGCACCGGCAGCCTCGCGAGCATCGCGTCGGGCCGGATCGCGTACACGCTGGGCCTGGAAGGGCCGGCGGTGACGGTGGACACGGCGTGTTCGTCGTCGCTGGTGGCGCTGCACATGGCGGCGCAGTCCCTCCGCCAGGGCGAGTGCGATCTCGCGCTGGCGGGCGGCGTGACGATCATGGCCACGCCCAACGCCTTCGTCGTCTTCAGCCGGCAGCGCGGTCTGGCGCCCGACGGCTGCTGCAAGCCGTTCGCGGACGGAGCCGACGGCACGGGCTGGTCGGAGGGCGTGGGACTGCTGCTCGTCGAGCGGCTGTCGGATGCCCGCCGGAACGGGCACAAGGTGCTCGCGGTGGTACGCGGTTCGGCGGTCAACCAGGACGGCGCGTCGAACGGTCTCACCGCGCCGAACGGTCCGTCGCAGCAGCGGGTGATCCGGCAGGCGCTGGCCAATGCCGGTTTGTCGACCTCGGACGTGGACGCCGTCGAAGCCCATGGCACGGGAACGACCCTGGGCGACCCGATCGAGGCGCAGGCGGTCCTGGCGACGTACGGCCAGGACCGGCCGGAGGGTTCGCCGCTGTGGCTGGGCTCGCTGAAGTCGAACATCGGGCACACCCAGGCCGCCGCCGGTGTCGGCGGCGTCATCAAGATGGTCATGGCGATGCGGGAAGGCGTGCTTCCCCAGACGCTGCACGTCGATGAGCCCTCGTCGCACATCGACTGGACCGCGGGCGCCGTGCAGTTGCTCACCGAGCAGCGGCCGTGGACGCTGGACGAGGAGCGGCCGCGGCGGGCGGGCATTTCGTCGTTCGGGATGAGCGGCACCAACGCCCACGTCATCATCGAGCAGGCCCAGGAACCCGAGCACGAGCAGGAGACGGCCGAGCCGGCCGCCGGAGTGGTGGTGTGGCCGATCTCCGGCCACACGCCGCAGGCGGTGGCCGACCAGGCCGCGCGGCTCCACAGCCACCTGAGCGAGCACGCTGAGATCACCCCGGCCCAGGCGGCCCACGGGCTGATCAGCACCCGTTCCGCCCTCGGCCACCGTGCGGTGGTCGTCGGCGGGGAGCGGGACGAACTGCTGGACGGTCTCGCCGCGTTCGCGGCGGGGCAGCCTTCCGCCCGGGTGGTCAGCGGGACTGTGCGGCCGGGTGGGAAGACGGTGTTCGTGTTCCCGGGTCAGGGTGCGCAGTGGGCGGGCATGGCCGCCGACCTGATCGAGACCGAGCCGGTCTTCGCCCAGGCCATCGCGGACTGCGAGGCGGCCCTTGCCGTTTACGCGGACGACTGGTCGCTCACCGACGTCCTGGCCGATCCCGAGGGCGCGTTGCTGGAGCGGGTGGACGTCGTCCAGCCCGCGCTGTTCGCCGTCATGGTCAGCCTCGCCCGGCTGTGGCAGCACCACGGCATCAGCCCGGATGCGGTCATCGGCCACTCCCAGGGCGAGATCGCCGCCGCCCACATCGCCGGAGCCCTCACCCTTGAGGACGCCGCGAAGGTCGTGTGCCTGCGCAGCCAGGCCATCCGCGTCCTGTCCGGGCAGGGCACCATGGCCTCCGTCGCACTGCCCCACACCCAGATCGCGGAAGAGATCGCCGCATGGGACGGCAAGCTGTCCGTCGCCGTGGTCAACAGCCCCACCGCCACCGTGATCTCCGGCGACACCGACGCCGTCAAGGCGTATCTGGCCCAGTGCGAAGAAGCCGGTGTACGGAACCGGCTGCTGCCCGTCGACTACGCCTCCCACGGACCCCACGTCACCGCACTCCGCGAGACACTCCTCGACACACTGGCGGGCCTGGAACCGGTCGAGGCATCGACCCCCTTCTACTCGACCGTCACCGGCGAAGAGTTCGACACCACCGGACTCACCGCCGACTACTGGTACACCAACCTCCGTGAAACCGTCCGCTTCCACGACACCCTCAACCGGCTGATCACCGACGGACACACCACCTACGTCGAAACCAGCCCCCACCCCACCCTCACCACCGCCATCGCCGACACCCCCGCCGAGAGCGAAGCCGCCCTGACGGTCACCGGCACCCTGCGCCGCCACGAGCACTCCCCCACCCAACTCCGCCTCGCTCTCGCACACCTCCACACCCACGGCGCCCCCGTCGAGTGGCACGCCACCCCCACCACGCCCGCCGACCTGCCCACCTACCCCTTCCAGCACGAGCACTACTGGCTCCACGCCCCCGCCACCGACGGCGGCGATCCCGCCGCCCTCGGCCTCACCGGGGCCGCACACGCCCTCCTCGGCGCGGCCATCGAGCACCCCGGCACCGGCGGCACGACCCTCACGGGCACGCTGTCCCTCGCCACGCACCCGTGGCTCGCCGACCACGCCGTCGGCGACGTCGTGCTGCTTCCCGGCACGGCGTTCGTGGAGCTGGCTCTGCACGCAGGCGACCACACCGGCCACCCCCACCTGGCGGAACTCACCCTCCAGGCGCCCCTCGTGCTCCCCGAGAGGGGGACGGTTCAGCTGCACGTGTCCGTGGGCGGGGACGACGCGGGCCGGTCGTCCGTCACCGTCCACTCGCGGCAGGCCGCGGACGAGGACGGCGCGGAGTGGACCCTGCACGCCACCGGTGTGCTCTCGGAGTCGACGCCGGCCCCCGTGGACACCGGCATGGCCGTCTGGCCCCCGCAGGGTGCCGAGGCGCTGGCCACGGACACCCTCTACGACGACCTCGCCGCTCACGGCTACCAGTACGGCCCCGCCTTCCAGGGGCTCACCGCGGCCTGGCGCAAGGGCGACGACGTGTACGCCGAGGTCGGCCTCGACGCCGACACCGCGGCGAGCGGTTACGGGCTCCACCCGGCGCTGCTCGACGCCACCCTGCACGCGCTCGCCCTCGGCTCCGCCGACGGCGACGGTGTCCAACTGCCGTTCTCCTGGTCGGGAGTCGAGCTGTACGCCACCGAGGCCACGTCCGTACGGGCGCGGGTGACCCCGAGCGGTCCGACGACCGTCACCGTGGAGCTGAGCGACCCGCAGGGTGCGGCGGTGGCGCGGATCGACGCGCTGACCCTCCGTCCGGTGGACGTCTCGCAGCTCCCGGCCGCGGGGGCCGCCACCCGGAACCGGCTCTTCGCCATGGCCTGGTCGCCGCTCCCCGCCGCGCCGGGCACCGCGCCCGCACCCGACTGGGCCGCGCTGCTCACCGCCCCGCCGACGGAGGCGCTCGCCGACCGCGCGTACGCCCAGCTCGCCGACGACGCCTCCCTCCCGATGCCGGACCGGGTCCACCGGGCCGTCGCGCAGGCCCTCGGCCACGTACAGGAATGGCTGGCCGACGAGGCGAACGCGGACCGGCACCTCGTCGTCCTCACCAGCCGCGCCGTCGCCACCGCCGACGACGAGGACGTCACCGACCTCGTCCACGCACCCCTCTGGGGCCTGATCCGCAGCGCCCAGAGTGAGAACCCCGGCCGGATCACGGTCGTCGACACCGACGGACACCCCGACAGCGAGGCCGCCCTACCCGCCGCACTCACCCTGGACGAACCCCAACTCGCCCTGCGCGGCGGCCAAATGCTCGCACCCCGGCTCACCCGCCACACCGCCGCCCCCGACCGGGCGCTCACCCTCCAGCCGGAGGGCACCGTCCTGATCACCGGCGGCACCGGCACCCTCGGCGCCCACACCGCCCGCCACCTCGTCACCGCCCACGGCGCACGCCATCTGCTGCTCACCAGCCGCTCCGGCCCCGACGCGACCGGAGCCACCGAGCTGCGCGACGAACTCACCGCCCTCGGCGCCGACGTGCGCATCGCCGCCTGCGACACCGCCGACCGCGACCAGCTCACCGCTCTCCTCGACACCATTCCGGAAGAGCACCCGCTGACCGCCGTCGTCCACACCGCCGGCGCACTCGCCGACGCCACCCTCCCCAACCTCACCCCCGACCACCTCACCACCGCCCTCCAACCGAAGGTCGACGCAGCCTGGAACCTGCACGAACTCACCCAAGGTCTCAAGCTCGACACCTTCGTCCTCTACTCCTCCGCCGCCGCCACCCTCGGCGCCCCCGGACAGGCCAACTACGCCACCGCCAACACCTTCCTCGACACCCTCGCCCACCACCGCACCCGCCAGGGCCTGCCCGCCGTCAGCCTCGCCTGGGGCTACTGGGCCGAACAGTCCGGCATGACCGGCCACCTCGACCAGGCGGACGTGGGCAAGCTGCGGCGTTCGGGACTCGTGCCGCTGACCAACGAGCAGGGCATGGCGCTGTTCGACGCGGCCACGGCCCCGGGCGGCCCGGCGGTGCTGCTGCCCGCCGGGGTGTCGACCGGGCAGCTCGACGCGGAGACGGCGCCGCCCCTGCTGCGCGCACTGGCGCGGCCGGCCCGGCGGGCCGCGGGTGCGGCCGGGCGCGGGGCTGCGGATCTGGTCGGCCGGCTGGCCGGGCTGGAGCCCGCGGAGCGGGCCGAGGCTCTGGTGGAGCTGGTCTCCGGGCACGTGGCCGCGGTGCTGGGCCATGCATCGACGTCCTCGGCGCCGCCGGAGAAGGCGTTCAAGGACCTCGGCTTCGACTCACTGACCGCCGTGGAGCTGCGCAACCGGCTCAATGCCGCGACCGGGCTGCGACTGCCCGCCACCCTCGTCTTCGACCACCCCTCGCCGGCGGCCGTCGCGGAGTTGCTGGACGAGGAGCTGTTCGCCGACGGCGGCCCGGCCGTGCCGCATTCCGCGCCCGTCGATCCGCTGGCCGAACTGGACCGGCTGGACGCGGCGTTGTCCGCGGTCGGCCAGGACGAGGCCGTACGCGACCGCGTCGCGCAGCGGCTCTCGGCGGTGCTGGCACGGCTCGGGGCCGACAGGGAGCGGGAGGACGGGGTGTCCGACCGGCTGCAGACGGCGTCCAGCGACGAACTCTTCGCCTTTATCGACAAGGATCTGGGAAGGAACTCGAATGCCTGATGAGGCAGCACGCAAGCGGGTGGCGCTGGAGTACTGCCGCCTCCTCAACGACGGCGACGTCGACGGTGCGCTTGCGCTCTTCGCGACCGACGTCAGGTATGAGGATCCGGTCGGCAGCGGTGCGCTGACGGGGCGGCCCGCGGTGCGTACGCATCTGGCGCAGGCGGTGGCCAACCACGTACGGGAGACGCCCGGGGAGCCGGTGGCGTCGCTGGACGGCGAGCACGTGCTGCTGCCGTGCCGGGCCGAGCTGGACGACGCGCGGCTGCCCGCGGGGAGCCGGCTGTCGGTGAACTTCGTGGCGATGCTGCGGGTGGGGGCCGACGGTCTGATCCGGGAGATGCGCATGTTCTGGGGGCGTTCGGACGCGACGGTCGTGCCCAGAACGCCGGAAGCCCAGGTCATACGGTGAGCGCGCCCGTACGGGGCCCGGAGCCGCCGGCGGTCACCACGCCGGCGGCGCTGGCGGAGCCGACCGAGCCGGTCGGCCGGAAGTGGACCTTCCTGCTGGTGCTGGCCAACATGGGGGTCTGGATGGCCTTCATGGCGCCGCTCCAGGTGCTGCTGCCCGACCAGATCGAGAGCATCTCGCCGGACAACAAGAAGGCGCTGCTGGGCTGGGTGACGGCCGCGGGCGCGCTGGCGGCACTGGTGGCCACGCCGCTGTGCGGAGCGCTGTCGGACCGTACGACGAGCAGGCTGGGCCGGCGGCGGCCGTGGACGGTGACGGGGGCGCTGCTGGCCGCCGTGTCCCTGGCGGCGCTGGCGCCGCAGGACACCCTCGCCGGCGTCATCATCGCCTGGGTGTTCGTCCAGGTCGGCCTGAACATGATGCTCGCGTCGCTGACCGCCGCGATCCCGGACCGGGTGCCGGTGGCGCAGCGAGGGCTGGTATCGGGCTGGACGAACCTGCCGCAGGTGCTCGGCGCGGTGCTGGGGGCGGCGGTGGCGTCGGCGCTCGTGCCGGGGCGTCCGGGGTACGTGGCCCTGGGGGTGGCCGTCGTCGGTTTCGCCCTGCCGTTCGTGCTGCTGACGAAGGACGATCCGCTGCCGGAGTCGGCGCGGCCGCAGATGCGCACGGTGTGGCGGGGCATGTGGCTGGATCCGCGCAAGCACCCGGACTTCGGGTGGGCGTGGGCGAGCCGGTTCATCACCCAGCTCAGCGGCGCGTCGGCCTCGCTGTACCTGCTGTACTACCTGGAGGACGAGGTGAAGGTGGCGGACGCCGACGAGGCGGTCCTCCAGCTCACCGCGGTCACGGCGCTGTTCCTGCTGGTGACGATCGTGCTCGGCGGCTACTGGTCGGACCGGCTGGGGCGGCGCAAGGTGTTCGTGCTGGGTTCCGGCGCGGTGCTGGCGGTGTCGTCGGTGGTGATGGCGGTGGCGCCGACGTGGCCGGCCGTGGTGGCCGCCGCGGCCGTGCTGGGCACGGGGTTCGGTGTGTACCTGGCGGTGCACTCGGCGCTGCTGACGGAGGTGCTGCCGTCCGCCGCGGACCGGGCGAAGGACATGGGCCTGGTCAACGTGGCGAACACGGCGCCCAACCTGCTCGCTCCGGCCCTCGCCGGGCCGGTCGTGTGGCTGGCCGGCTATCCGGCGCTGTTCGCGATGTCGGCGGTGCTGACGCTCGGCGGCAGCGCGCTGGTGCTGCGGATCCGGTCGGTGTCCTGACGGTGTCCGGCGCCGCGTACTGACGGTGCGTACCGGCGCCGTGTCGTGAGCTTCGTACGGCCGGAACGGCAAGGTGGGGGGCGGTCCTTGAAGGACCGCCCCCCACGTGGTGTTGCTGCCGGATCGTCAGGCGTCCATCGGCTTGGTGGCCGAGGACAGGATGTAGTCGACGTCCTCAAGCTCCCGCTTGAGCAGCTCCGGGTTCGCCCACGCCTTCTGCAGCACGCGGAAGTAGAGCTTGCTGACGGTCTTCTTGAACGCGGGGTCGGCCATCTTGTTGGTGATGAAGGCGCGCCACGGCTCCCACACCTTCGGCTGGATGGTCGTGACGTCGACGTCCTCGAAGCCCGCCTCGCCCAGCTTGGTGGCGTAGACGTCGCGGTCGTGCCAGTTGCGCTCGTCGACGGTCCAGTTGAGCCAGCCGATCGCGTGCGACTTGATGTCCTCACGCGGCCCCGCGTGCGGCATGGGCACGATGTCGGCCGTGGCCAGGACGCCGCCGGGACGCAGCACCCGGAAGGCCTCCTCGAAGAACGTGGAGCGCGGCTGGTAGTGCATCGCCGACTCCAGCGAGACCACCCGGTCGAACGTGTTGTCCGGGAAGGGGATCTCGGTGGCGGAGGCGAGCTGGAAGGTGAGCTTGTCGGTGACGCCCTCGCGCTCGGCGCGGGCGCTCGCGTACTCGACGTGCTGCGGCGTGATGTTGATGCCGGAGATCCGCTTGGTCTGCCGGCTCTCCATCCAGTAGAAGTCCTGGTCGCCGTAGCCGAAGCCGCAGTCCAGCACGACGTCGCCGGCCTGCATCTTGGCGGCGTCGGCGAGCAGTCCGGCGAGCGCCTGCTGCGCGTCGTCGTACGTCTCGTCGCCGGTCTCCCAGTAGCCCTGGTTGAAGTAGGTGCTGCTCTCGGTCATGAGGTGACCGGGGGGGTACATCTCGTAGATGCTCTGGACCTTCTTCGTCCAGTCCTTCGCCATACGGAACTTGACGAGCGCGCCCAGCATGCGGACGTCTTCACGGAAGGATGCCTGCGGTCTTGCCATGGTTCGCTATTCCTCCTGACCAAGCAGGCCGCAGGGTTTGGCGACGGCCGAGTTCTCTCACCGCGGCACGTGCTGACGGCCGTTCTGCGGGAAAATGGGATGGGGGAATTCTGGTCGGGTCGGCTAGGAGTCACCTAAAGCGAACCTGAAAGTCGACGGGTTAGCGCAGCTTTAGCCGGCGGCGGCACGATCGGCACCCCCTGTGTCGTGCCCAGGGCGTGTCCCGGGGGTCAGACCTTGCGAGATCCACGAGGCGCGCATCGCAGTGGTGCGCGGGAGAGGAGCGGGATGGACTCCCGGAGCATCCACATCCTGGCGGTCAAAACCGCCCTGCCCGGTCCCCCTGTCGACAACGCGGCACTGGCGCGCCGGCTCGGCACGGGCGACGCCTGGGTGCGGTGGGCCGAGACGAATGTGGGGGTCCATTCCCGTCATCTGGCCCGTGACCTGGAATCCGGTGCGATCACCCACTCCCTCGCGGATCTCGGCACGGCGGCGGCGCAGGACGCGCTCTCCGCGGCCGGGGTGGACGCGGCGGACGTCGACCTGATGGTGATGGGGTCGAGCATGCCGGACATGCTGATGCCCGCGACCGTCAACGTCGTCGCGGACCGCCTCGGCGTCAACGAGGTGCCGACGTACCAACTGCAGGGCGGATGTTCCGCGTTCGTGCAGGCGCTGCAGATCGCGGTGCGCAGGCTGGCGAGCGGCAGGGCCCGTACGGCGCTGGTGCTGGGCGGCGACACCTGGGTCAAGCACGTCGACCCGAGCGGTGACGTCAAGCGACTGTCCCCGGCCGAGCTGACGACGGTGGCGCTCGCCGGCGACGGCGCGGGGTGCCTGGTGCTGAGCGCGGAGCCGCGGCCGGGCGCGCCGGTGCTGCGCAGCGTCGACTCGCGGCTGGCGGGCGGCCCGCCGGTCCAGACCCTGGAGTGGTTCGGCGCACACGCCGACACGGGGCAGCCGGCGGTCACCGACGACCGGAGGGCCGTCGAGGAGCGGGTACCGGAGCTGGCCGCCGAGGCGTGGCGGGAGCTGCTGGACGACAACGGGTGGAAGGACTCCGACGTCGACGTCGTCCTGCCGCCGCAGCACTCGGGCCGGGTCACGGACCGGGTGACCGAGGCGCTGGGTCTGGCCGGGGTGCGCAGCGTCAGCCGGGTGGAGGAGGCCGGGAACTGCGGCAACGCCCTGATGCTGCTGCAACTGGAGGACGCCCTGGCCGGGTTGTCCGGCGGCGGGCGGGCGGTGGGCCTCATGGTCGAGGCGACCGAGTGGGCGCGCGGCGGGATCGCCGTGGAGGTGCCGTGAGCGAGCCGGTACGGGCCGTCGTCCTCGGCGGCAGCGTCGCCGGTCTGCTGGCCGCGGCGGCGCTGGCGCCCTACGTGGACGAGGTCACCGTCGTCGAACGCGACCGGGTGGCGCTGGACATGCCCGGCCCGCGAACGGGCGTGCCGCAGGCCGACCACGCGCACGTGCTCTGGTCGGGCGGCGTACGGGCCGTGGAGGAGCTGCTGCCGGGGACGACGGAGCGGGTGCTCGCGGCCGGCGGGCGGCGGGTCGCGGTGCAGCAGGACATGCTGCTGATGGCCGCGGCCGGCTGGGCCGAGCGCTTCCCCGAGACGCAGTTCATGCTCACGTGCAGCCGCCCGCTGCTGGAGTGGGTGCTGCGCCGCGGGGTGCTCGCGCTGCCGAACGTGACGCTGCTGGACGGCACCGTCGCCGCCGGGCTTTCGGGGAGCGCGGAGGCCGTGGACGGCGTACTGCTGCGCCCGCGGGACGCCGACGCGACGGCCGGCCCCGCGGGCGGCGAGCGGCTGGCCGCCACGCTCGTCGTGGACGCCACGGGCCGCGGCTCGGCGCTGCAGAGCTGGCTGGGCGGCTTCGGGCTGCCTGCCGCCGAGGAGGAGTCGGTCGACTCCGGACTGACGTACACCACGCGGATCTTCCGCGCCCCCGGGGACGGCGCCGCGACGTTCCCCGTGGTGAGCCTGTACGCCGACCACCGGACCGGCAAGCCGGCGCGCAACGGCCTCGTGGTGCCCATCGAGGGCGACCGCTGGATGGTGTCGCTGTCGGGGAGCCGGGGCGCCCGCCCGGCCGCCGACGCCGAGGGGTTCGCGGCGTTCGCGCGCAGCCTGAGGCACCCGCTGGTGTCCCGCATGGTGGCCGCCGCGGAGCCGCTGACGGACCCCCGTACCACCCGCAGTACCCGCAACCGGCGGCTGCGCTACGAGCGGATGACGGCCTGGCCGGCGGGGTTGCTGGTCGTCGGGGACGCCATGTCCGCGCTCAACCCGGCCTACGGGCACGGCATGACGGCCGCGGCGCGCGCCGCGCGGGCGCTGCGCGCGGAGCTGTCCGCGCACGGCCCGGCGCCGGAACGGGCGCGCCAGGCCGTGGCCGCGGTCAGCGCGGCGGTGGACGACCCCTGGTTGTGGGCGACGTCGCAGGACGTGCGGTTCCCCGACTGCCGGATCACCTCGGCGGACGCGGGGCTGGCCGAACGGGCGGCGGCGCGCGCGGGTTTCGCGGACCTGCTCCAGGCCGCCGCCTCCCGCGACGCGGGGGTCAACGCGGCGATGACCGGTGTGATGTCGATGTCGGAGCCGATGTCGGGTCTGGAGGATCCGCAGGTGCTCGACGCGGTGCGCGCGGCGGCGTCCTCGGGGGCGAAGCCGCTCCCGCAGCCGCGGCTGAGCGGCGCGGACCTCGCGGTGCTGCGCAGGCCGGCGCCGTCGGCCGTCCGCGGCTGACGCCCAGGGCCCGTACGACAGAGCCGCCGGCACCGGTCCGCAGACCCGATCGACGCCGACGGATACGACGAAAGGGGCCCGGCCGATCGGCCGGGCCCCTTCTCGTGCGTGCGTGTCAGGCGGCTGCCTCGCCGAACCAGAGGCGCAGCGCGGGCTCCAGGCCGTCGGTGCCGGTCTCGGCCGTCGCGGCCCAGGCCACGAACCCGTCCGGGCGGATCAGCAGCGCCACGGCGCCCACACCCTCGGCCGGGGCGAGGGAGACGCGGTCCAGGTGGCCCTCGCGGCCGTCGGTCGCCGGCAGGCCGGCGGAGCCGCCCGTGAGGTCGACCAGCGCGCCGCGCCCGGCCTTCAGCGCCTCCGCCAGGGCGGTGGACTTGCCGTCCGCGGTGCGTACCAGCTCGTTGGGCACGGGGCGGCCCAGCAGCGGGTGCGCGTCGTCCTTCTCGGCGCCGTCGAGGGCGTAGCGGACCTCGGTCACCGTGGTGATGAGGTGCCGGTTGACCTCGGGCAGCTTCACCAGGTCGGTGAAGAGCTGCCGCAGCACGTCGAAGTGCTCGCCCTGGGTGAGCAGCGAGAGCTGCGACTGCGTGAACACGCACGCCCGGTGGCCGACCGGGCGGCGCTCCTCGTCGTAGGTGTCGAGCAGGGCGTCCCCGGCGCGGCCGGAGAGGACGGCGGCGAGCTTCCAGCCGAGGTTGGCGGCGTCGTGCAGGCCGGTGTTGAGGCCGTGGCCGGCGAACGCGACGTGCAGGTGGGCGGCGTCGCCGACGACGAACACGCGGCCGTCGCGGTAGTTCTGCGCCTCCCGGGTGCGGTAGCTGTAGCGGTGCAGCCACTGGACCTCGCCGATGACGGGCGTGCGGCCGGTGATGCGCTCGGTGCTGGCGATCACCTCGTCCACCGTGACGGGCTCGTCCGCGGGCGGCGGCGCCACGTCCTCCTGGAACTCCAGCGTCATGATGCGCGAGGGCCCGCCCTCGTGGGGCGAGCGGATGACGGCGAACTGCCCGCCGGGGTAGTTGCCGGCGTGCCACTCGCCCTCGACGGATGCGATGTCCGCGAGCAGCCCGTACCAGCGCGGCCCGGTCTCCTGGACGTCGAAGTCCGCGAGCTTCAGCACCGCGCTGTCGGCACCGTCGGCGCCGACGAGGTAGGCGGCCTGGAGCTCGTACTCGCCGTCGTCGGCCCGTACGGTCACGGTGACGCCGTCCGCGTCCTGGCTGAGCCCGGTGAGGGTGTGGCCGCGGCGGATGTCGACGCCCGAGGACGCGGCGTGGGCCTCCAGCATCTGCTCGGTGTACTGCTGCGGCAGGAGCAGCGAGTACTCGTCCTCCATGTACGGCTCGAGGTCGAGCCAGTAGCTCGCGAAGTGCAGCCGCGGCCACAGCGGGGGCTTGCCCGCGCGCAGGGTGTCCATGATGCCGCGCTGGTCGAACAGGTCGGCGGTACGGGCGTGCAGCGTGCCGCCGATCGTGTGCTCGTTCGCCTTCGGCGAGCGTTCGAGTACGACGGCCTCCACCCCTGCCAGCCGCAGCTCGCTGGCGAGGAACAGGCCGACGGGGCCTGCTCCTGCGATGACGACGGTGCCAGTCAAGTGAGTCTCCATTCCAAGGTCTTCCACGCGCCGCTCGGGGCGGTCAGCGTGTGGCTGCGGCGAGTCGACCGTGCAGGAGCGCGGCGAGACCAGCCGGGGTCGGGTGGTCGTAGACGACGACCGTGGGCAGGGTGAGCCGGGTGGCGGCGTTGAGGCGGGTGCAGAGCTGGAGGGCGGAGAACGACGAGAAGCCGATCTCGGTGAGGTTGCCCTCCGGGTCGATCTCCGCGGCCCCGCCCAGACCGAGGACGTCGGCGGCACTGGCCCGCACGAGGTCGAGGAGTACGGCGCGGGCCGCGGCCTCGTCGGCGGCCTCCGCCAGCCGGGCGTCGAGCAGTTCGGCCTCGGCGTCCGGGTCGGCGCCGGAGGCGCCGGGTGCGGTGGCCGCGGGCGCGGGCAGGACGTCGCGCAGCAGGGATCGCTGGGCGTCGCCCTGGGCCGCGGTGAACCGGGGCCAGTCGGCGTCGGCGACGACGGTGGTGTCGGCGCCGGCCGCGGGCAGCCGGCCGAGTACGTCCACGGCGGGCCCGGCCGGCAGCGGGCGCAGCCCGAGCGCCGCCGGGTCGGCGAGGTCCGCGTGAGGGCCGAGGCAGACGGCGGCGGCGGGCAGCCCGGCGGCCCGGCGGGCGTCCACCAGGGCGGTCGACGCGGCGTACGCGGGCGCCTGTTCGCCGCCGCCGGGGAGCGCGAGGACACCCGCGAGCCCGGCGAGGACGACGAACGCCGCCAGGTCACCTTCGCGGGTCAGCTCGTCCAGGAGGCGGGCGGTGGTCAGGGCGGCGTACGGGTCCGTCTGCGCGGCGCCGGCGGCGTGGACGACGGCGGTGGGCGGCGCCTCGGCCAGCAGGGCGGCCAGGGCGGCGCGGTCGCCGCCCGGGTCGGGCCGTACGGTGACGTCCACCCCGGTGTCGGCCAGCCCGTCGGGTGCCCGGTCGGCCAGGAGGACGAGGTGGTCGGCGCCGTTCCGGGCGAGCCAGCGGGCGGCGTGTGCGCCGTACGGGGTGTCGGCCCCGGTGACGAGGACGGTCCCGGAGGGCTGCCACGGGGCGGGCCCGGCGGCGTCGGCGGGCAGCGGGGCAAGGCGCCGGGCGTGGAAGCCCGACGCACGCAGGGCGAGTTGGCGTTCGGCGGCCGGGGCGTTGTCCTGTCCCGGACGGCCGTTCTCGACGGCGGCGGCCAGGAAGCCGGCGAGGCGCCGGGCCGCGGTGTCGTCGAGGTCCTCGGGCAGGTCGATGACGCCGCCGGTCCAGCCGGGGACCTCGGCCGCCGCGCTGTGCAGCACGGCGGCTGCCGGGGCCTGTGCGGGGCGGGGGGTGTCGGAGCCCTCGACGGTGACGGCACCCTGGCTCAGGCCCCACACCGGTACCGGCCTTCCCGCGGCGGCCACCGCGCGCACCAGGGCGGCGGTGAGGGCCGTACCCGTGGACACGGGATGTTCGGGGTGAGGGCGTTCGTCCAGGGCGAGGAGGGAGAGCACCGCGGTGATCCGGCCGGCGTCGCCGGGGGTTCCGGCCAGCCGGGCGCGGATCTCCTCGACCGTCTGCTCCGGATCCGCCTCCGGGTCGGCGGCCAGGGCGACGACGTCCAGACCGGCGGAGGTGAGAGCGCCGGTCACCGCGTCGACCTCGGGCGTACGGCCCGAGGAGGCGGGGACGACGGCGAGCCACCTGCCGGCCGCGGTGGGCGCCGGGTCCCGGCCGGTCCGGACGACCGGGTCCCAGCGCAGCCGGTATCCGCTGCGGCGGGCGCGCCGCCAGTCGGTGAGGACCGGCAGGAGGCCGGCCAACTGGGCGCGCTGGCTCTCGTCGGCGTGCAGGGCGGCGGCCAGTCGCTCCAGGTCGCCGCTCTCGACGGCGTCCCAGAAGGGGGCATCGTCGGAGCCGGACGCGCGCGGCCTGGCGCCCTCCGGCGGGTCGACCCACAGTCGGCGGCTCTGGAAGGCGTAGGTCGGCAGCTTGACGAGCGTGCCGCGTGCGCTCCGGGTGGGCGGGAGGTCGTCCTCCGCCCCGTCGTCGTCCGCGGCCGGTTCCTGGGCGGCCGGTGCGGCGGGCCGGTCCAGCTCCAGCCGGGTGCCGCCCGCGTGCAACCGGGCCAGCGCCGTGATGAAGGCGGTGGCCTCCCGCTCGCCGGGCCGCAGGGCGGCGGCGAGGACGGCACCGCCGGCGCTCTGCGCCGCGCCGGTCGCCAGGCAGTCGTGGGTGAGTCCGGTAAGGGTGCCGTCCGGCCCGAGTTCCAGGTAGAAGCGGACGTCCTGCTGCGCCAGATGGTTGACGGAGTCCGCGAACCGCACGGTGCGCCGTACGTGGTCGGCCCAGTAGCGCGGGGACGCGGCCTCGTCGGCGTCGAGCACCTTGCCGGTGAGGTTGGAGACGACGGGGATCTTCGCCGGCCGGAACGTGAGCTGCGAGACGACCTCGGTGAACTCCGCGAGCATCGGCTCCATCAGCGGGGAGTGGAAGGCATGGCTGACCCTGAGCTGCTTGTGCTTGTGGCCCCACACCTCCCAGAAGGCGCGGATCTCCTCGACGGCCGCTTCCTCGCCGGAGATCACCGTGGTGGTGGGCGTGTTGACCGAGGCGATGCCGACCTGGTGCTCGCGGCCCTCCAGCATGGGCAGCAACTGCTCCTCGGCGACCTGCAGCGCCACCATCGCGCCGCCCCCGGGCAGCGCCTCCATGAGCCGGCCACGGGCGGCCACGAAGGCGCAGGCGTCGGGCAGGTCCAGCATCCCGGCGACGTGCGCGGCGCTCAGCTCGCCCACCGAGTGGCCGAGCAGGAAGTCGGCCCGTACGCCGAAGGATTCGGCGAGCCGGTACAGCGCGGCCTCGACGGCGAACAGGGCGGGCTGGGTGTAGCCGGTACGGTCCAGCAGGGCCGCCTCGTCGCTGCCGGGGTCGGCGAAGACGAGGTCGCGCAACGGCCGGTCGAGGTGGGGCGCGAAGGCCGCGCACACGTCGTCGAAGGCGGCGGCGAAGACCGGGAACCGCTCGTAAAGTTCGCGCCCCATGCCGGCGCGCTGGGAGCCCTGGCCGGTGAAGAGCACGGCGGTACGGCCCGCGCGGGACCGGCCGGTGACGGCCGCGGCGCCGCCGTCGGCGACGGCCCGCAGCCCGGCGAGGACGTCCGCGCGGCTCTCGCCCACGGCGACGCCCCGGTGGTCGAGGGTGGCCCGGCTGACGGCCAGGGTGTGCGCCACGTCGGGCAGCGGCAGCTCCGGGTGGCTCTCCAGGTGGCGGTGGACCCGGTCGGCCTGGGCGCGCAGCGCGGCCGGGGAATGGCCGGAGACGCGCAGGACGACCGGCCCTTGCCGCTCGGGGGTGGGCGCGGCCGGTTCGGCGGGCGGTTCGGCGGGCGGTTCCTCGATGACGACGTGGGCGTTGGTGCCGCTCATGCCGAACGAGGACACGCCGGCCCGGCGCGGGCGTTCGCCGTCGGCGGGCCACGGCAGGTCTTCGGTGAGCAGCGCGACGTCGCCGGCGCTCCAGTCGACGTGCGGGGTGGGCGCGTCGATGTGCAGACTGCGGGGCAGCACGTCGTGCCGCATCGCCAGCATCATCTTCATCAGCCCGGCCGCACCCGCCGCCGCCTGGGTGTGGCCGAGGTTGGACTTCACGGAGCCCAGCCGCAGCGGCCGGCCGGTGGGGCGGCCCTGCCCGTAGGTGGCGAGGATCGCCTGCGCCTCGATCGGGTCGCCGAGGGTGGTGCCGGTGCCGTGCGCCTCGACGACGTCGACGTCGGCGGACGACAGCCCCGCCGAGGCGAGGGCCTGCCGGATGACGCGCTGCTGGGACGGGCCGTTGGGCGCGGTGAGGCCGTTGGAGGCGCCGTCCTGGTTGACGGCGGAGCCGCGCAGTACGGCCAGTACGCGGTGGCCGTTGCGGCGGGCATCGCTGAGGCGTTCCACCAGCAGCAGCCCGGAGCCCTCCGCCCAGCCGGTGCCGTCGGCGGCGGCGGCGAACGGCTTGCAGCGGCCGTCGGGGGCCAGGCCCCGCTGGCGGCTGAACTCCACGAAGATGCCGGGCCCGCACATGACGGTGGCGCCGCCCGCGAGGGCCAGCGAGCACTCCCCCGCCCGCAGGGACTGCGCCGCGAGATGCAGGGCGACCAGGGAGGAGGAACAGGCGGTGTCGACGGTGACGGCGGGACCTTCGAGACCGAAGGAGTACGCGATGCGGCCGGAGGCGATGCTCGGCGCGCTGCCGATGCTGATGTGGCCCTCGTAGCCCTCCAGCGCCTTGCTGACCTGGGTGGCGTAGTCGCTGTACATGACGCCGGCGAAGACGCCGGTGTCGCTGCCGCGCAGGGAGGTGGGGTCGATGCCGGCGTCCTCGAACGTCTCCCAGGCGGTCTCCAGCAGCAGCCGGTGCTGGGGATCGGTAGCGGCGGCCTCCCGGGGCGTCATCTCGAACGCCTCGGGGTCGAAGTGCGCGGCGTCGTAGAGGAATCCGCCCTCCTTGACGTACGTGTGGCCGGGCCGGTCGGGGTCGGGGTCGTAGAGTCCCTCGACGTCCCAGCCCCGGTCCCGGGGGAAGGCGGACACGGCGTCGCCGCCGCTGGACAGCAGCCGCCACAGGTCGTCGGCTGAACGGACCCCGCCGGGCAGCCGGCAACCCATGCCGACGATGGCCACGGGCTCGTGGCGTCCGGACTCGGCGTCGGCGAGGCGCTGCCGCGTCTCGTGCAGGTCGGCGGTGACCCACTTGAGATAGTCCAGGAGCTTTTCCTCGTTGGCCATCGCGCTGATCCCCTCAGCTCCTCGACACGTCGGGCTTGGGCGGCCATGCTCACCAAGCGGGCTAAAGCGCCACTAACCCGAACTTCCACGCGCTTGCGCGCGGGCCGGGCGCGCGCGGCGTGCGCGGCCCGGCCCTGTGACCGTCATGTGCTCCGGTCCCGCCGCGGTCAGCGGCCGGTGCTCACCGGCAGGACCCGCGGGCCGATCAGCCGCAGGTTGTCGTGCCACTCGGCGCCGGGCAGCACCTTCAGCCCGGGGAAGCGGCCGTACAGCCCCTCCAGGGCGATGCGGATCTCCAGCCGGGCGAGCGCCGCGCCGAGGCAGAAGTGCACGCCGCGGCTGAACCCGAGGTGCGGGTTGGGGTCGCGGGTGATGTCGAAGCGCTGCGGGTCGGTGAAGCGGCCCTCGTCGTGGTTGGCGGACAGCAGCCAGGCGACGACCAACTGCCCCTCGGGGATGGTCTCCCCGCCCAGCTCCACCTCGCGGGTGGTGACCCGGAAGGCCTGGCTGAGCGGCGGGTAGTAGCGGATCGTTTCCTCGATGGCACCGGGAATCAGCTTCAGGTCGGCGCCGAGGGCGGCCCGCTGCTCGGGGTTGGCGTCCAGGGCGAGGACGGCGCTGGCGATGACGGAGGTCGCGGTGACGTGCCCGGCCATCAGGAGCAGCCCCGCGAAGTTCGCGATCTCCTCCTCGTCGAGCCGGTCGCCGTCGATCTCCGCCTGCGTGAGCTTGCTCAGCAGGTCGTCGCCGGGGTTCTTCTCCCGCTCGCGGGCGTGCTTGCTGAAGTACTCGGTCTGCTCGCGCAGGGCGTCCATGACGTTCTCGTCCTTGAGGACGTCGGTGACCGCGCTCGTCGTCGAGGCGCGCGCCTGGGCCCACTTGTGGAACAGCGAGCGGTCCTCGGCGGGCACGCCGAGGAGTTCGGCGATGGTGATGACCGGGAGGGTGTACGCGAAGTCGGCGATGAGGTCGAACTCGGTCCGGTCGCCGAGGTCGTCGAGCAGCTCCTCGGTGATGGTCTCCATCCGGGCCCCCAGCTCGCGCACGGTGCGCGGGGTGAACGCCTGGCTGACCAGGGCCCGGAGCCGGTTGTGCTCCGGCGGGTCCATGAAGCCGAGGTTGGCGCGGTTGACCGTGCCGAGCGGCATCACGCGGTCCAGTTCGGCCGAGTACGTGGAGGCGTCGGTGAGCACCTCGGCCACGTCGTCGTAGCGAAGGATCTGCCACGTCTTGGTGTCGTCGTCGAACAGGACGCTCTTGAAGGCACGTCCCATGGCGAGCTTGCCCATCAGGGCCGCAACGGGGTCGGGCGACTCGGCTCCCGGCGCGCCAGGTGTGGTTTCTTCAGCCATTTCTCACTCCGTACCGAATTCTTGACGCGGCGGCGGGAAGGGACAGCGTGTGACGACTGAACCAAGAGGAAACGCCTGACGCATAACTCTCGCCGCGGCCCGGACCGGGCTCAGCATAAGTCGGTGCAGGAGCGCTGAGACAGCCCCGAATCGCCTTTATCCCGCAGACCTTAACCGGGCACAAGGCCCGCTTTAGCGCCACTGATCAACATGATATTCGGCGCTTTCTGCATTCTGCGCCGACGGTTATCCGTTCTTTGTCGCCGTCCAGCAGCCGGGAGGTCTTCGGATGGGTGTCCCCCACAACGATGCCCAGGTGTACGTTCACGGGGTGGGCACGGCGCTGCCCGGCTCCCCGGTGACCAACGAGGACATCGCCGCCCACTACGGCATGCCGACGGTGTGGCGGCAGTGGGTGGACGAGTTCATCGGCACGCGCAGCCGGCATCTCGCCGTCGACCTGGCCTCCGGGAAGATCACGCACACGCTCACCGACCTCGGTGAGAGCGCCGCACGCGGCGCTCTCGCGGAGGCCGGGCTGACGGCGGGTGACGTCGACGTGGTGGTGATGAGCACCGCGACCCCCGACCATCTGGCGCCGGCCACGGGCAGCCGGGTCGCCGCCCGGCTCGGCATCAGCGGCGTGCCCGTCTTCCAGTTGCAGTCCGGCTGCACCGGCGCCGTACAGGCGTTGGAGGTCACGCTCGACCTGCTGGGCAGCGGCGCGTACCGTACGGCCCTCGTCATCGGCGGCGACACCAGCGCCAAGCACACCAGCCCCGACGTGGACGCCGCCAGCGTCCCGCTGGAGGTTCAGGTCAACGGGCTGATCTTCGGCGACGGCGTGGGAGCCGCGGTGCTCGGCACGAACCCCGTCGAGGGCCGCCCCGTGCTGCGGCACGTCCACACCCGCCTCGTCGGCGCCGGCCGCGAACCCGGCCAGACCGTCTACTGGTTCGGCCGGGCCTCCACCGCCGACGGCGTGCCCGCCGCGGAGGACTACAAGACCATCGAGAACACGGCCGCCCCGATGGCCGCCGACGCCCTCAAGCACATGCTGCACGCGCTGGACTGGGAGGGCGGGCAACTGCACTACCTGCTGCCGCCGCAGCTCTCCTCGCGGATGACCAGCCGCACCCTCGACCACCTGGGCCTGACGGACACCGAGGCCATCAGCCGGGTCACCGAGATCGGCAACACCGGCAACGCGATCCCCTACTTCCAGCTCGAACTGCTGCTGCCCCGGCTGCGCCCCGGCGACCGCGCCGTCGGCGTGAGCATCGAGGCCAGCAAGTGGATCAGGTCCGGCTACGCACTGGAACAGCCGGCCTGACCGGCCCGAGTGGAACCGCCCGAGAGAAGGAACCGTCCGCATGACGATCGACCCGAAGACCCCGCTCACCCACAACCCCGTCATCGACGGGCTCGTCGCGTCCTGGCGCCAGATCGTGGACGCCGAGTACACCCCGCAGGACGCGGAGCTGCCGAACCTCGCGGTGCTGGCGCGGAGCACCGCGCGCGCCGTCGCGGCGGCGGTGCCGCGGCCGCTCGCGGAGGTCGCCGCGCCGGACGCCCCCGACGAGCCGGGTGAGCGGGTCCTGCTGGACAAGGTCATCCAGGAGGTGGCCGACCGCGAGTACACCCCGCTGAGCCCCGACGGGCCCAGCGTCGGCGACCTCGTCCTGGTGACGGAGAAGATCTACAACTCCGACCGCGAGGAGATCGGCGCCGACACCGGCCGGCTGCGGATCATCCGCAAGGACCCGGAGACCGGCCATCACTTCACGGTCTCGCTGGTCTCCTCCACGGTGGAGGGCAACAAGCTGTTCGGCTTCGGCTACACGGAGATGGAGACGCAGCTCTCCGGTGGCCGCACCACCATCCGCGTCGCCTGCTACGAGGGCCCCTGGGCGGGGATGAGCGGCGACCTGTCGTGGGTGATCAGCTCCATGACCGCCGCCGAGTCCCGCTACGAGCTGCACCGCTGACTCGCGGGGTACACCGCTGAGCGCCGGACGGGCGCCCGATCCTCCGTCCGCGGAAGCCGTCGAGGTACGTATCTCGGCGGCTTTCCCGTGTCCCCGGATGCTTTCCCGTACGCGGCGGACGGCGCCGGTGTTCCCGTACGCGCGGGGGCCCGGGGGACGGTGCTCCCCCGGGCCCCCGCGCCGCCCGGCGTCACTCCAGGCCCAGCTCCTGGTTGATCATCGCGAACATCTCGTCGTCCGTGGCGTCGTCGAACTCCGATCCCGGCTGCGCCTGGTCCGCGGGCTGGTCGAACCGGCGCAGCAGCGCCCGCAGCCGGCTCTCCACCTCCGTACGGGTGTCGGTGTCGTCCGGCGGGACGGTGAGCGCGGCCTCCAGCCTCGTCAGCTCCCCGAGCACCGAGGGCTCCGCCGCCGACGCCCCGTCCAGGCCCAGCGCGTCCCGCAGATGCTCGGCGAGCGTCTGCGGGGTGGGGTAGTCGAAGACGAGGGTGGCGGGCAGCCGAAGCCCGGTGGCGGCGTTGAGCCGGTTGCGCAGCTCCACGGCGGTCAGCGAGTCGAAGCCGAACTCCTTGAAGCTCCGCTCCGCCCCCAGCGCGTCGGCCGAGCCGTGGCCCAGGACGACGGCGGTGTTGCCTCGTACGATGCCGAGGAGTTCCTCCATCCGGCGGTCCGCCGGCTGCCCGGCCAGCCGCTCGGCGAGCGACTGTCCGCCGGCCCCCGTCTCGCTCGCGGCTGCCGTGCGGCGCACCCCTGCCCGTACCAGGCCGCGCAGCAGCGGGGCGAGTTCGCCGCTTTCCGCCTGACCGCGCAGAGCGGGCAGATCGAGCGCGACGGGTACGAGCCGGGCGCTGCCGGCCCGTAGCGCCGCGTCGAACATCGCCAGCCCGTCGTCGGCGGCCAGCGGCGCGATGCCCTGCCGGGCCAGGCGGGCGATGTCGGCCTGCTGCATGTGGGCGGTCATCCCGCTGGACTGGGCCCAGTAGCCCCAGGCCAGCGAGGTGGCGGGCAGGCCCGCCACGCGCCGCCGCTCGGCCAGCGCGTCCAGGAAGGCGTTCGCGGCGGCGTAGTTCGCCTGCCCCGGGGTGCCGAAGACACCGGCGGCCGAGGAGAAGAGCACGAACGCCGCCAGGTCCGCGTCCCGGGTCAGCTCGTGCAGGTTGAGCGCCGCGTCCACCTTCGGCCGCAGCACCCGCTCCAGCCGCTCGGCGTCCAGCGCGCCGAGGAGGCCGTCGTCCACCACGCCCGCCGCGTGCACCACGGCGGTGAGCGGATGGGTGGCGGGCACGTCGGCCAGCAGGGCGGCGAGCTGGTCCCGATCGGCCGCGTCGCAGGCGGCGATCCGTACGTCCGCGCCGAGGGCGGTCAGCTCGTCGCGCAGCTCGGCCGCGCCGTCCGCGGCCGGGCCGCGGCGGCTCGTCAGCAGCAGGTGGCGCACGCCGTGCGTGGTGATGAGGTGCCGGGCGAGCAGGCCGCCGAGGAGGCCGACGCCGCCGGTGATGAGCACCGTGCCCTCCGGGTCGAGGCGGCGCGGCGTGGTCAGGACCATCTTGCCGGTGTGCCGGGCCTGGCTCATGTACCGGAACGCCTCCGGGGCCTCGCGCAGGTCCCACGGCTGGACGGGCAGGGGGGACAGGGAGCCGTTCTCGAACAGCTCCCGCAGGTCGGCCAGCATCTCCGCGATCCGATCGAGGTCGACCTCGCGGAGGTCGTACGCGTCGTAGCTGATGTCGTCGCGCAGCTCGGCCAGTTGGCCGGGCTCGCGGATGTCGGTCTTGCCCATCTCCAGGAACCGGCCCCGGGGCGCCAGCAGGCGCAGCGAGGCATCGGTGAACTCGCGGGCCAGGGAGTTCAGGACGACGTCCACGCCCTTGCCGTCCGTCGCCTCCCGGAAGTCCGCCTCGAAGTCCAGGTCGCGGGAGGACGCGGCGTGCCGGTCGTCGACGCCCAGCGAGCGCAGCAGCTCCCGCTTGCCGGGGCTCGCGGTGCCGAAGACCTCCAGGCCCCAGTGGCGGGCGAGCTGGAGCGCGGCCATGCCGACGCCGCCGGTGGCGGCGTGGACGAGCAGGGTCTCCCCCGCCCGTACCCCGGCGAGGTCCACCAGGCCGTAGTACGCGGTGAGGAAGACCACGGGGATCGCTGCGGCCTGCTCGTACGTCCATCCGGAGGGCATCGGGACGACCGTGCGGCGGTCGGTGACGGAGACCGGTCCGAAGGCGCCGGGGAGGAACAGGCCCATGACCCGGTCCCCGGGCACCAGGTCCGTGACGTCCGCGCCGACCTCCAGCACGACGCCGGCGGCCTCGCTGCCCATGATCGCCCGACCGGGGTAGACGCCGAGCGCGATCAGCACGTCGCGGAAGTTCATGCCGGCCGCCCGTACCGCCACCCGGATCTCACCGGGTGCGAGGGGTGCTTCGGCGTGCGTGGACGGGATGAACGCCAGCTTCTCCAGCGTGCCCGGACCGGTCGTCTCCAGCCGCCAGTCTGTGCCGTCCGGCGGCAGGAGCAGCGAGCCGGAGCCGGCGAGACGGGAGAGGCGGGGCACCAGCGTCTCACCCTTGCGGAGGGCGAGCTGGGTCTCGCCGCGGCGCACGGCGCCGCGCAGGGCGGGTACGAGCGCACGGTGGGAGTCGGGGTCGTCGTCGACGTCGGCGAGGAGGAAGCGGTCGGGGTTCTCCGTGACGGCACTGCGGACGAGCCCCCAGACGGTCGCGGCGGCCAGGTCGGCGGGCCGTTCGCCGGATTCGGCGACCACGGCGCCCCGGGTGGCGACCACCAGTCGCGCCTCGGGACGGGGCGGGGCGTCGTCGGCCAGCCATGTCTGGAGGGCGACGAGGACGTCTTCTACGGTGCGGCGGACGGCGGCAGCGGACGGTTCGGCGCCGGTGTCCGGGTCCGGACCGCCGACCGGGAGCAGGACCAGGTCCGGACCGTCGGTGTCCGTGACGGTGACCACGGGCACCCCGGCCGCCGTCAACGCCTCGGCCAGACCGAGGGGATCCGCACCGAGCACACCGCAGGTGGTGGACGTCTCGCCGGCGGGGGCGGGGAGGTGGGCGGGTGTCCAGGTGACGGTGAAGGGCAGATCGGCTCCGGCCGCGTCCGCGGCGCCCAGCACGGCGGCCGGGCGCAGGGCGAGCGACGCCACCGACAGCACGGGATGGCCGGCGGGATCGACGGCATCGACGCGCACGGCGCCGTCCCCGGCGGGGGTCACGCGCACCCGCACGGTGGAGGCGCCGCTGCGGCCGAGGGTCACGCCGGAGAGTACGAAGGGGACGAGGACGCCGTTGGCGTCGCCCGTCGCCGGGTCGTCGGCCGCGAGGGCGGTGTGCAGGACGGCGTCCAGCAGCGCCGGGTGCATGCCGAACCGCTCGGCTCCGTCCCGTACCTGCTCGGGCAACACCACCTCGGCGGCCACCCCGTCGCCGTCACGCCAGACCCGCTGGACACCGCGGAAGGCGGCGCCGTAGCCGTAGCCACGCTCGGTCAACCCGGCGTAGAAGTCGTCCGCTTCGACGGTCCCGGCGGTGTCGTCGGCCGGGTCGGTGAACGCGGGGGCGGTCGTGCCTTCGATGACGTCGTCGGCGGGCGCGAGCACGCCTTCGGCGTGGCGCGTCCACGCCTCGGCGTCCCCGGCGGAACGGGAGAACACCCCGAACGCGCACCGGCCGTCCTCGCCCGCGGTACCGACCGTGACCTGCACAGGGGCGACGTCACCCGGGGAGAGGACCAGCGGCTCGTTGAGCATCAGCTCTTCGACGGTCCCGCACCCGACCTCGTCACCGGCGCGGAAGGCCAGTTCCAGGAAGAGCGCGGCGGGCACGAGGGTGGTGCCGTTGACGGCGTGGTCGGCGAGCCAGGGGTGGGTACGGAGGCTGAGGCTGCCGGTGAGGAGGGTGGACCGGCTGTCGTCGTCGGCGAGGTGGAGGGTCGCGCCGAGGAGGGCGTGCTCGGCGCTCTGCAGGCCGAGGGTGGCGGGGTCGCCGCTCCCGGCGGCGGAGGCGTCGAGCCAGTAGTGCTCGTGCTGGAAGGGGTAGGTGGGGAGGTCGGTGAGGGGCGCGGGGGGCTGGTGCCAGTCGACGGGGGTGCCGTGGGTGTGGAGGTGGGCGAGGGCGAGGCGGAGTTGGGTGGGGGAGTGTTCGTGGCGGCGCAGGCTGCCGGTGGCGATGACCGCCGGGTCGGTGTCGGTGATGGCGGTCGTCAGCGTCGGGTGAGGGCTGGTCTCGACGTACGTGGTGTGGCCGCTGGCGACGAGTCGGGTGAGGGTGTCGTGGAAGCGGACGGTCTCGCGGAGGTTGGTGTACCAGTAGTCGGCGGTCAGGCCGGTGGTGTCGAACTCCTCGCCGGTGACGGTCGAGTAGAACGGGATCGACGCTGCCTGCGGCTCGATTCCCGAAAGCGTGCTGAGCAGGGTGTCGCGGAGCGCGGTGACGTGGGGGCCGTGGGACGCGTAGTCCACCGGCAGCAGCCGATTGCGTACCCCCGCCTTCTCGCACTGAGCGAGGTACGCCTTCACGGCGTCGGTGTCGCCGGAGATCACGGTGGCGGTGGGGCTGTTGACCACGGCGACCGACAGCTTGCCATCCCATGCCGCGATCTCTTCCGCGATCTGGGTGTGGGGCAGTGCGACGGAGGCCATGGTGCCCTGCCCGGACAGGACGCGGATGGCCTGGCTGCGCAGGCACACGACCTTCGCGGCGTCGTCCAGTGTGAGGGCTCCGGCGATGTGGGCGGCGGCGATCTCGCCCTGGGAGTGGCCGATGACCGCATCCGGGCTGATGCCGTGGTGCTGCCACAGCCGCGCGAGGCTGACCATGACGGCGAACAGCGCGGGCTGGACGACGTCCACCCGCTCCAGCAACGCGCCCTCGGGATCGGCCAGGACGTCGGTGAGCGACCAGTCGTCCGCGTAGACGGCAAGGGCCGCCTCGCACTCGCGGATGGCCTGGGCGAAGACCGGCTCGGTCTCGATCAGGTCGGCGGCCATGCCCGCCCACTGCGCACCCTGACCCGGGAACACGAACACCGTCTTCCCACCGGTCCTGGCATCGCCGCTGACCACCCGAGCCGACGGTTCGCCGGCTGCGATCGCCGCCAGTCCTTCCAGGAGTTCGTCCCGCTCACCGCCGACGACAACCGCGCGGTGCCCCAGGGCGGAACGCGCGGTGACCAGGCTGTGCGCCACCTCGGCCGACGTGACGTCTGGCCGCTCGGACAGATAGCCGTGGAGCCGCCGGGCCTGGTCGGCCAGCGCCTGCGGCGTGTGGCCGGAGACCGGCCACGCCGTCACGCCACCCGGCTCCACCACCGCGGGTGCGGTCTCGGACTCCGGCGCCTGCTCGACGATCACATGGGCGTTCGTCCCGCTCATCCCGAACGACGACACACCCGCACGCCGCGGCCGCTCCTCGTCCACCGTCCACGGCCGCTGCTCCGTCAGCAGCTCCACCCCGCCGGCTGCCCAATCCACGTGCGGCGACGGCTCGTCCGCATGCAACGTCCGCGGGAGAACCCCCTCCCGCATCGCCATCACCATCTTGATCACGCCGCCGACACCTGCGGCGGCCTGAGTGTGCCCGATGTTCGACTTCAGCGACCCCAGCCAGAGCGGTGCATCTTCGCGATCCTCGCCGTACGTCGCCAGCAGCGCCTGCGCCTCGATCGGGTCGCCCAGGGTCGTTCCCGTGCCGTGCGCCTCGACGGCGTCCACGTCCGAAGTCGACAAACCGGCATTGGCCAGAGCCTGCCGGATCACCCGCTGCTGCGACGGACCGTTCGGCGCCGTCAACCCGTTCGACGCACCGTCCTGGTTCACCGCAGAACCACGCACCACCGCGAGCACCTTGTGCCCGTTCCGGCGCGCGTCCGACAGCCGCTCCACGAGCAGCAGCCCGACACCCTCCGACCAGCCCGTGCCGTCCGCCGCCGCGCCGAACGCCTTGCAGCGCCCGTCCGGTGACAGCCCGCGCTGCCGGCTGAACTCCACGAAGGTACCCGGCGTGGACATCACCGCGACGCCTCCGGCAAGCGCGAGGTCGCACTCCCCCTGGCGCAGCGACTGGGCGGCCATGTGCAGGGCCACGAGCGACGACGAACACGCCGTGTCGACCGTCACCGCCGGACCCTCCAGGCCGAGGATGTACGAGATCCGGCCCGACGCGATGCTGCCGAACGTGCCCGTCAGGGTGAACCCCTCGACGCTCTCCGCCGCCTGCTCCGCCCACCGGGCGTAGTCGTGGTACATCGCGCCGACGAACACGCCGGTCTGACTCCCGCGCAGCGTGCGCGGGTCGATGCCGGAGCGTTCGACCGTCTCCCAGGTCGTCTCCAGCAGCAGCCGCTGCTGCGGGTCCATCGCCAGCGCCTCCCGCGGGGAGATGCCGAAGAACCCGGCGTCGAACTTGGCCGCGTCGTGCAGGAAGCCGCCCTCGCGGGTGTACGAGGTGCCGCTGTGCTCGGGGTCCGGGTGGTACAGCTCCTCGACGTTCCAGTTGCGGTCCGTCGGGAACGGGGTGATCGCGTCGGTGCCGTCGGCCACCAGGCGCCACAGGTCCTCCGGCGAGGCGACGTCGCCCGGGTAGCGGCAGGCCATGCCGACGATCGCGATCGGCTCGTCGTCCGGGCCGGCGGTGCCGCTCGCGCGCGGCGCGGCGCGCGCGGTGTCGTCCGCGGGGACGGCGGACGACAGCAGGTAGGCGGCGAGGCCGTCCGGCGTCGGGTAGTCGAAGAGGAGGGTGGCCGGCAGCCGCAGGCCAGTCGAAGCGCTGAGCCGGTTGCGCAGCTCGACTGACGTGAGCGAGTCGAACCCGAGCGCCTTGAAGCTGGCCTCCAGGTCGAGCTGGTCGGGCGAGGCGTGGCCGAGGCTCGTGGCGATGTCGCGGCGCAGGAGGTCCAGGACCAGCCCACGGCGCTCGGGGTCGCCGAGGCCCGTCAGCCGCTCAGCCAGCGGCGCCGCGTCTCCCGCTCCCGTACCGGCGGACACGGCACGGCGCGCGGGCGCGGGAACGAGGTGGCGCAGCAGGGCCGGGAGGGTGCCGGTCGCGGCACTGGCGCGCAGGGTGGGGAGGTGCCAGCGCGTCGGGACGAGCAGGGCGTGGTCCGTACCGCAGCCGGAGTCCAGCAGCGGCAGCGCTTCCTCCGGCGTGAGGGCGAGGACGCCGTTGCGTGCCATACGGGCGATGTCGGCGGCGTCCAGGTCCCGGGTGATGCCGGAGTCGGTGTCCCAGAGACCCCACGCGAGTGACGTGGCGACCCGGCCGGCTGCTCGGCGGTGGTGGGCCAGCGCGTCCAGGAAGGCGTTCGCCGCGGCGTAGTTGGCCTGGCCGGCGTTGCCGAGGACGCCGAAGATCGAGGAGAACGTGACGAAGGCCGTCAGGTCCAGGTCGCGGGTCAGCCGGTCGAGGTGGAGCGCGGCCGTGATCTTCGGGTGCAGGACGCGGCGCAGTTGCTCGGGCGTCATGGTGGCCACGACGCCGTCTTCGAGGACGCCCGCGGCGTGGACGACGCCGGTGAGCGGGTGCTCCGCCGGGACGGTGGTCAGGAGGGCGGCGAGAGCGTCGGCGTCCGTGGTGTCGCAGGCGGCGACGGTGGCCTCGGTCCCCGACCGGCGCAGTTCCGCGACGAGTTCGGCCGCACCCGGGGCGTCGGCGCCGCGGCGGCTGACGAGGAGCAGGTGCGGCACGGCGTGGCGCTCGGCCAGGTGCCGGGCGACCACGGCGCCGAGGGCGCCGGTACCGCCGGTGATGAGCACGGTGCCGGCGTCCTGCCAGGGGTTCCGGGCGGCGTCCGCGGGAAGCGCGCGGCGGACGAGGCGCGGGGTGAGGACCTGGTCGCCACGGAGGGCGACCTGCGGCTCGTCGGCGGCGAGAGCGCGGCGCACGACGGCCGTCAGATCGGCCGGGCTCCCGGCCGCCGGGTCGGGGTCGAGGTCGACGAGCAGGAAGGAGCCGGGGTGTTCGGCCTGGGCGCTGCGGACCAGGCCCCAGACGGCTGCCTCGGCGAGGTTCGGAGCGATCCCCTCCCCCGCCGCCACGGCACCGCGGGTGACGACGACGAGCGTCGCGTCGGCGAGAGCGGCGTCGGCGGTGAAGTCGCGGAGCGCGGCGAGGACGGCTTCGGCGGTCTGCTGGGCCGCCGCAGCGGGGTCGTCGTCGGTCGGGGGGACGGCGAGGGTGACGACGTCGGGGGCGGGCATCCCGGCGGCGACCGCGGCGCTGAGGGCCGCCACGTCACCGTACGGGGGCGGCGCGTCGGGCAGTCCGCCGGGCGCGGAACCGACGCACGCCCAGCCGCCCGGGGCACCGGCGGGGGCACCGGCGGGCAGCGGGGACCACTCGACGGCGTGGTGTTCCGCCTGCGCGGATTCGCCCTGGCCGGAGGCCAGTTGTGCGGAGGAGGCGCGGCGGAACGCCAGCGACTCGACGGAGGCCAGCAGTTCACCCGCCTCGTCCGTGACTGTGAGGGAGACCGTATCGGCGCCCGCAGGCCTGATCCGTACCCGGGCCGCGGCGACCGGCCCGCGGTGCACGCGCACGCCGGACCAGGCGAAGGGCAGGAGCAGGCCGTCGTCGGGGTGCTGTTCGGGCTCGTCGCCGGCCGCGAGGCCGTGGAGCAGCACGGCATGCAGGGTGGCGTCCAGGAGTGCGGGGTGGAGTACGAACCGGGGGTCGTCCGCGTCCGCGTCGGGCAGCCGCACCTCGGCGAAGGTCTCGCCGTCGCCTTGCCACGCCGCGGTGAGGCCCTGGAACACGGGTCCGTAGACATACCCCCGCCCGGCCAGCGTCGCGTACGCGTCGGAAACCGGCAGAGTACGGGCGTCGCCGACGGAGAACTGCGCGTCACCCGGCCCGGCGGTGTTCGGCGAGTCGACTGCCAGCCGCCCCTGGGCGTGGCGCGACCACGCGGTGTCGCCCGCACCGACCGGACGCGCGTACACCGCGAGCGTACGGCCGCCCGTCGCGTCCGGAGCACCGACGAGCACCTGCACCTGCACAGGGGTCGACTCAGGTACGTGGAGCGGGGCTTCGAGCGTCAGCTCCTCAAGGGCGTCGCAGCCGACGCGTCGGGCCGCGTGCAGGGCGAGGTCGACGAGGGCCGTGCCGGGAAGCACGGTCTCCCCGAGGATCAGGTGGTCGGCGACCCAGGGGTGGTCGGCCTGCGACAGCCGCCCGGTGAGCAGCATCCCGCCGCCGTCGGCCTGCTCGACCTCGGCGCCGAGGAGGGGGTGTTCGGTGGGGGAGAGGCCGGTGGTGGTGAGGTCGGCGGTGGTGGGGGTGTCGTGGAGCCAGTAGGTGTGGTGTTGGAAGGCGTAGGTGGGGAGGTGGGTGGTGTGGGTGGTGGTGGGCCAGGTGAGGGGGGTGTGGGTGGTGTGGACGGTGGCGAGGGCGGTGGTGAGGG
>NZ_JBDPMI010000041.1:0-61897 GCF_039871555.1 Streptomyces sp. B5E4 | reverse complement strand
CCTCAGCGGCGGCGCCGTACAGTTCCGTGCCCTGTCCACGCATCGGTCCGCCCGGGTCCGCGACCGGCCCGCGGGGGTCACTGCTGCTCCTGCCACTCCGCCTGGGCCGCGTTCAACTGGTCCGCGAGCTGGTCGAGGAACTCCTTCGCGGTCATCTCGCCGAGAAGCACCTTCTGGAACGCCGGCTCGTTCTTCGTCTTGCTGATGTCGTTCCAGTCGGGGAGGTAGTACGGCAGTTGCACGATCTCCGTGCTGCCGTCCGTCAGCGACGCGAAGGCGGCGTTGTCGCGCGCCGACTCCTTGATCCAGGGGTCCCCGGCCGCCTCCGTGTTGGCGGGGATCTGCGCCGCCGACTCGTTCCACAGGCTGTTGGCCTCATGGGCCGCGGCGAACTCGATGAACTTCCAGGCCGCGCCCTTGTTGTCGCTGGACCTGAACAGCCCGAGGCCGTCGACCGGGTGGGAGACCTGCACCCGCTTCCCGCCGGGTCCGGTCGGCTGCGGCAGGCCCGCGAAGCCGCCCTCGCCCAGCGCCTTCAGGTGGTCCTGGTACGAGCCGAGGTTGTGGCTCAGCATGCCGATGTCGCCGTTGTCGAACTGCGCGACCATCTTCACGAAGTCGTTGTTCACGTCCGCCTCGGGCGTGACGTCCTTGTAGAGCCCGACGTACTTCTCCAGCGCCGCGACGTTCTCCGGCGCGTCGACCGTCGTCTCGCCGCCCTCCCAGAACTCGGTGAGGCCCGACTGCCCGTACATCACGTCCAGCGCCTGCGCGAGGGAGCCCTCACCGCCGCGGATGGTGTAGCCGAAGGCGTTGTTCTCCTTGTCGGTGAGCTTCTCCGCGGCGGCGTAGAAGGCGTCCCAGGTGGTCGGCGGGGCGAGCCCGGCCTCCTCGAAGAGGTCCGTGCGGTACCACAGCGTGCCGTTGTTGGCGGAGGTCGGCACCGAGTACATCTCCTCGCCGCGCCCGCCCGCGGCCCGGACGCTCTCGGTCATGCTCTCGGCCAGCACGCCGTTCAGCGCGCCGTCCTCGATCCGGCCGCCGACGGGCTCCAGCGCGTCCTGCGCGACCATGTTCGCGAGGTACGAGGTGGTGACGCCGCCGACGTCCGGCAGGCCGCCGCCCGCGATGGCGGTGTCGTACTTGGACTGCACGTCGGTGATCGGGATGGGCACGTACTCGACGTCGATGTCCGGGTGCGCCTTCTCGAAGTCCGCGATGATCTCCTTCCACACCGGCGTGCGCACACCGCCGTTGTTGTCCCAGAAGGTGATCGATCCCGCGCCCTTCCCCTCGCTGCCGCCGCCGGTGCTGCCGTCGTCGCCGCAGGCGGCCGCGGTGAGGGTGAGCGCGCTCGCCAGGCAGACGGCGGCGGCTGCTCTCAGTGGTGTGGTCATGGTCATGTGTCGGCTCATTTCGGTGGGATGAGGGAGGTACGGAGTCGGAGGGGGACCGGCGGCGTACGGGCTGCGCGCCGCCCCCTCACGCCACCGCCCGGCGCGCCAGCGCCGCGGCGGCGGCACGGTCCAGCCGGCCGTCGGCCACCGCCGTGACGACCCGCCGGGTCAGGCTCGCGCCCGGCGCCAGCGGCACCCGCGCGGACCAGGCCAGCGCCGAGCCGACACCGGGGTAGTCCCGCACGCGGACGAACCAGGGGTCGCGGCGGGTGGCGTCGGTGGCGCCGGCGAAGACCAGCGTCCAGGCCTCGGAGGCCAGCGCCAGCCAGGGCGCGGGCCGCCCGTGCACCGCCTCCTCGCCCGCGGCCGCCGCCGTGAAGACCAGCGGTGGGCGCTCCGTGCGCGGCGCCCGCCAGAAGTAGCCGCCGTAGCCCGCGCCGGGGCGGCCGTTGGTGGCGGGGCTGCCGAACGAGACCGGCCCGCCCGAGACGTTGGTCAGTGCGAACGACACGCCCAGCGCCCACGCCCCCTCGCCCGCCGGGGCGACCGCGACGGCACGGCGCTCGCGCAGCACCTCGGCGCCGCCCGCGTACCAGCTCAGCTCCTCGACGAAGCCGTCCGTGTCGCGCAGCAGCCACCCGGCGTGCCGCTGCTCGCCGTGGTCGGCCAGCTCGACCGGGCCGCGGCCGCGGACGAAGGTGCGCCCGCCCCAGAAGTTGGCGCCCGCGACGTCGGGGACGGCGATGCTGACGCCGAGGTGGTGCGGGTGGTCGCCGGGCATCAGCTCGGTGACCGGCACCCCGGCCAGGGTGGTGAGCGGGTGGAGGTACGGGCGCGGGGACAGCCGGGCGTCGAGGTGCGGGCGGTGGACGTAGCGGCCGACGCGACGCCCCGCGCAGCACAGCAGGGTGGCGGCGTCGGTGCCGGTGCGGTTGCGGGAGGGGACGGTCATACGTGGCTCACCTCGCTGCCGGCGGCCCAGGGGGCGCCGAGTTCGGAGTAGAGGGCCAGCCGCTCGGCGCCGGCGGCGACGAGCGCGTCGATGCCGGGCACCACGCGGCGCGCGGCCGGCGGACCGCCGTCCGCCGGTGCGGCGCGCCAGACGGCGGGCGGCAGCGGCACGGGGTCGGGGGCGGTGCGTACGGCCTCGACGACCCGCATGAACGCGCCGCCGTCCGCGACGGGGGCGAGCAGCGGGGTGCCGTCGCCGAGGTGGTCGAGGAGATTGCCGAGGAGGTCGGTCCTGCGGTACGTGATCTCCTCGGGGCCGTATCCGGCGCGCTGGAGCAGCACGCGGTCCTCCTTGTACCAGCACGTGATCCGGCCGGTGGTGCCGTGCACCATCACGTACGGGTCGGCCGCGCGCTCGGCGCACAGCGTGACGGCGGCGACGATCTCGGTGCCGCGGGCGGTGGTCAGCCGCAGACAGGAGGTGTCGTCGGCCTCGATGGCGTGGGCGCGGTACAACTCCAGCTCGATGCCGGTGATCTCGCCCGCCCGCACGGTGCCGTCCAGGGCGAGCGCGGTGGCGACGGCGTGCGCGAGCGGGTTGGTCAGCACCCCGTCGACGACGTCGACGCCGTCGAGCCGCCGCCGCCCGGTCCACGGCGCGCGGCGGAAGTACGCCTCGTCGCGCACCCAGGCGCCCGCGGCGCCGATGCCCCGTACCGCGCCGATGGCGCCGTCGGCGACGAGCGCGCGGATCGCGGGCAGGGCGTGCGAGCCGAGGGACTGGAAGCCGATCTGGCAGGCGACCCCGGCAGAGCGGCAGGCGGCCTCGATGCGCTCGTACAGCGCGAACGACGGCGCGGGCGGCTTCTCCAGCAGCAGGTGCACGCCGTACGCGGCGGCCACCACGGCGAAGTCGGTGTGGGTGGGGATCGGCGTGGAGACGACGGCCAGCCGGGCGCCGGTACGCGCCAGCAGCGCGGCGAAGTCGGCGTCCTGCACGACGGGTTCGCCGGCGAACTCCGCCCCGGTCAGCGGGTGCGTCTCGCAGACGCCGGCCAGCCGGGCGCGGCCGGCGCGCTCCAGCCGGCGGATGTTCGCCAGGTGCCGCCGCCCGTGCCCGCGGGCCCCGGCCAGCACGACGGGCACGGGTGCGGGTGTACGGAGGTCGGGCGTCGTCATCCCTTCACCGCCCCCGCGCTGAAGCCGGTGATCAGCCAGCGCTGGATGAACGCGAAGACGATCACCACCGGCACCGCCGCGATCACCCCGCCCGCCGCCAGCGCGCCCAGGTCGACGCTGTCGGCGCCGATGAGCGTGTTGAGGCCGACGGGGATCGTCTGTTTGTCCTGCTCGCTGAGGAACATCAGCGCGAAGAGGAAGTGGTTCCAGCTGTGGACGAACGCGAACGAGCCGACGGCGATCAGTCCGGGCCGCAGCAGCGGCAGCACCACCGCGCAGAACGCCCGGAAGCGCCCGCAGCCGTCGACCCAGGCGGCCTCTTCCAGCGCGTACGGCACGTTCTTGATGAACGTGCTGATGAGGATGAGCGACAGCGGGAGCTGGAAGACCGTCTCGGCGATGACGACGCTGCCCAGCGAGTTGATCATCTGCAGGTTGCGGAAGATCTCGAAGAGCGGGACGAGCATCAGCGCGCCGGGGATGAACTGCGAGCACAGCAGCCCGAGCAGGAACGCCTTCTTGATCCGGAAGTCGAAGCGGGCCAGCGCGTAGCCGCCGGCGAGCGCGACGCCGGTCGTCATCACGAGCGTGGCGACACCCACGAGCATGCTGTTCTGGAAGAAGGTCCCGAAGCTGCGCTCGGTCCAGACCTTGTCGAAGTGCTCGAACGTCATCGGCCACGGCACCAGCGAGGTGGAACCGGCGGGGCGCAGCGCGAAGAGCAGCATCCAGTAGAACGGAACAAGGGTGAACAGCAGGTAGAACCCGAGCGGGAGCCAGATCTGCCAGCGCGGCACCTCGTCGTACGCCCGCCGCCGGCGACGGCGTCCGCGGCGGGCCGGCGGGGCGGGCGCGGCGCCCGGGGCGTGCGGGGGCGCGGCGAGCGCGGTCGGAGCGGTGCTCATCGGTTGTCGCCTCCGAACTTGCTCAGGCGCAGGTAGAGGATCGAGCAGAAGAGCAGGATCACGAACGCGACGGTGGTCAGGGCCGAGGCGTAGCCGAAGTCGTGGCCGTGGATGCCGGTGTTGGCGACGTACAGCGGGAGGGTGGTCGTCTGGCCCGCGGGGCCGCCGCCGGTGAGGGTGTAGAGGAGATCGACGTTGTTGAACTCCCACACCGCGCGCAGCAGCGTCGACAGGATGATCGCGTCCCGCAGGTGCGGCAGCGTGATGTGCACGAACTGCCGCAGCCGCCCGGCGCCGTCGACCGCCGCGGCCTCGTAGAGGTCCTTCGGCACGGACTGGAGGTCGGCGAGGAGGAGGATGGCGAAGAAGGGCACGCCGCGCCAGAGTTCGGCCAGCACGGCGGCCCAGAAGACGGTGCCGGTGTCGGCGAGGACCGAGGTGCCGTACGAGCCGATGCCGGCGTCGGCGAGGTAGCGGCTGACGCCCGTGGCGGGGTTGTAGAGCAGCATCCAGATCGTCGTGGTGAGGACGCCGGAGACGGCCCACGGCGAGAAGACCAGCGCGCGGGCGAACGCGCGGCCCAGGAACGTCTGGTTGACGATCAGCGCGAGGGCGAGGCCGAAGGCGAGCTGCAGCCCGACCTCGACGACGACCCACTTGGCGCTGAAGGCCAGGGAGTCCCAGAACAGCGGGTCGTCGGTGAGCAGCGTGGTGAAGTTCTCCAGGCCCGCGAAGCCGTCGCGCCAGGGCTTGGTGACGTTGTAGTGGCGCAGGCTGTAGAAGAAGACGCTGAGCATCGGGTAGGCGATGAAGCCCAGCATCAGCAGCCCCGCCGGGGCGATCAGCAGATACGGAAGGCGCCGGGATCCCCCGCGCCGGCTGCCCCCGCGTCGGCTCTGCGCGCGCCGCCGGGCCGTTCCCGGCGGCCGCGCCGCGGCTTGGGCCATGTCTGCTCCTATCGGTGCCGTCGAAGCGCTTCGCGAACGTCGTTCGATGAGTCGGACAGGCGGGTACGAGGTGGTACGGGAGTGGTGCGCGCCCGGGGCGGTCAGCCCGCGTAGGGCTCGGGCACCCGGCCCGTACGGGCCAGGAAGGCGAAGTCGCAGCCGGTGTCGGCCTGCGTGATCTGGTCGGCGTACAGGGCGCCGTAGCCGCGCTCGTAGCGCGGGGGCGGCGGCGTCCAGGCGGCGCGGCGGCGGGCCAGTTCGGCGTCGCCGACCTCCAGCCGCAGGGTGCGGGAGGCCACGTCGAGGGTGACGAGGTCGCCGTTCTCGACGAGCGCCAGCGGCCCGCCGACGTACGCCTCGGGGGCGACGTGCAGCACGCAGGCGCCGTAACTCGTGCCGCTCATCCGGGCGTCGGAGATCCGCACCATGTCGCGTACGCCCTGCTTGAGCAGGTACGCGGGGATCGGCAGCATCCCGTACTCCGGCATGCCGGGGCCGCCCAGCGGGCCCGCGTTGCGCAGCACCAGCACGTGGTCCGCGGTGAGCGCGAGCGCGGGGTCGTCGATGGTGGCCTGCAGCTCGCGGTAGTCGTCGAAGACGGCGGCGGGGCCGGTGTGCGCGAGCAGCCGGGGCTCGGCCGCGACGTGCTTGATGACGGCGCCGTCCGGGCAGAGGTTGCCGCGCAGCACGGCCACACCGCCCTCGGCGGCGACGGGGTTGTCGCGGGGGCGGATCACCTCCGCGTCGTCCACCCGGGCGCCGGTGAGCTGCCGCCGCAGCGTGCCGGCGACGGTCGGGCGGTCGAGGTGCAGCACGTCGGTCAGGCGGGAGAGCAGCCCGGGGAGCCCGCCGGCGAAGTGGAAGTCCTCCATCAGGAACCGGCCGCCGGGCCGGACGTCGGCGAGCACCGGCACGGTGCGCGCGATCCGGTCGAAGTCGGCGGGGGTCAGGGCGACACGGGAGCGGCCGGCCATGGCGACCAGGTGGATGACGGCGTTGGTGGAGCCGCCGAGGGCGAGGACGGTGGCGGCGGCGTCCTCGTACGCCTCGCCGTTGAGGATCCGCGCGGGGGTCAGGTCCTCCTCCACCATCCCGACGATCCGCGCGCCCGCCGCCGCGGCCATCCGCTCGTGCCCGGAGTCGACGGCCGGGATCGAGGAGGCGCCCGGCAGGGTCATGCCGAGCGCCTCGGCGGCGGCGGTCATGGTGGAGGCGGTGCCCATGGTCATGCAGTGGCCGGGTGAGCGGGCGAGCCCGCACTCCAGCTCGGCCAGCTCGCAGTCGCCGATGAGCCCGGCGCGGTGGTCGTCCCAGTACTTCCACATGTCCGTGCCGGAGCCCAGGACTTCGCGGCGCCAGCGGCCGGGCAGCATCGGCCCGGACGGGACGAAGACGGCGGGCAGCCCGGCGCTGGCGGCGCCCATGAGCAGCGCGGGGGTGGTCTTGTCGCAGCCGCCCATGAGCACCGCGCCGTCGACCGGGTACGAGCGCAGCAGCTCCTCGGTCTCCATGGCGAGGAGGTTGCGGTAGAGCATGGGCGTGGGCTTCTGGAAGGTCTCCGAGAGCGTGGCGACGGGGAACTCCAGCGGGAAGCCGCCGGCCTGCCACACGCCGCGCTTGACGGCCTGGGCGCGTTCGCGGAGGTGGGCATGGCAGGGGTTGATGTCGGACCAGGTGTTGAGGATGGCGACGACCGGCTTGCCGAGGTGTTCCTCGGGCAGGTAGCCGAGTTGCCGGGTACGGGCGCGGTGGCTGAAGGAGCGCAGTCCGGCGGCGACCCCGTCCCCGTACCAGCGGTGGCTGCGCAGCTCGCGCGCCTGCCCGCGATCTTCGCCGGTCATATCCCCCACCCCCTAACGATCTCCGCCACCCGCTCCCGCACCGGCTCCGGCAGCAGCCGGCCCGGCGGGCGCACGCCGCGCCGGGCCAGGCCGAGGGCGGCCAGCGCTTCCTTGACGACGGAGACGTTGTCGGCGGAGGCGTCGGCGGCGCGCAGTTCCTCGAAGGGACGGATCTGCTCCCAGACGCGCATGGCCGCGGGGTAGTCGGCGGCGCGCAGCGCCTCCAGCATCGCGAGCGAGACCTTCGGCGCGACGTTGACCAGGCCCGAGGTGAAGCCGGTGGCGCCGCAGGCCCAGTAGGCGGGCGCGTACAGCTCGGCGAGCCCGGCGACCCAGGCGAACCGCTCCCGGCCGGCGTCGCGCGCGAACGCCGCGAAGCGGGCGGCGTCGGGGACGGAGTACTTGACGCCGACGACGTTGGGGCACAGCTCGCCGAGCCGCGCCAGCCGGGCGCCGTCGAGCCGGTCGCTGCGGATGTACGGCACCACGCCGAGCCCGGGGACGGCCTCGGCGACGGCCCGGTGGTAGTCGACCCAGCCGCTCTGCGAGACGTACGGGTGCACGGGCTGGTGCACCATCACCATCTCGGCGCCCGCCTCCCCGGCGTGCCGGGCGGCCTCGACGGCGGTGGGCAGGTCGTGGCCGACGCCGACGATCACGGCGGCCTCGCCGCCGACCTCGGCGACGGTCAGCTCGGTGACGCGGCGGCGCTCGCCGGGGCCGAGGGAGTAGTACTCGCCGGTGTTGCCGTTGGGGGTCACGGTCCGTACGCCGCCGTCGAGGAGGCGGCGCAGCAGCGCGCGGTACGTGTCCTCGTCGATGGCGCCGGCCGCGTCGAAGGGCGTGACGGGGATGGCGACGGCCTCGGCGAGCGCGGGCCTGAGGTGGTCCATGGGGCCGGCCTTCCTGTCGGGGCCGCCGGGGGCGGCGGTCATACGGGGAACGCCCGGGCGAGGAACGACGCGATGTGGTCGTGCAGCGCGGCGCCCGCCGCCTGCGCGTCGCCGGCGGCGGCGAGCCGGAGGATCTCCCGGTGCTCGCCGGCCTCGCGCTCCCAGGAGGGGTTGGCGGACCAGGCGACGGTGGAGACCAGCGCCGCCTGGTCGCGCAGATCGTCGAGCATGCGGCTGAGCAGGGGGTTTCCGCAGGGCAGGTACAGGGCGCGGTGGAAGTCGCGGTTGGCGAGGCTGCGGTCGGCGGCGTCGGGCGCGGACTCGGCGCGTACCAGGGCCTCTTCCGCGGCCTGCAGCGACGCCTCCAGCGCGACGGTGCGGCGCAGCGCCTCGGGTTCGAGCAGCAGCCGGACGTCGTAGACCTCGCGGGCCATGGTGGCGTCCACGGTGCGCACGGTGACCCCCTTGTACTGGCTCATCACCACGAGCCCGGAGCCGGCCAGCGTCTTGAGCGCCTCGCGCACCGGCGTCTTGGAGACCCCGAACTGTGCGGCGAGGTCGGCCTCGACGAGCGGCTGCCCGGGGGTGAGCTTGCCGGTGAGGATGGCGTGCTTGATCGCGTCCTGCACGTACTGCGTGCGGGAGGGGATCGGGCCTGGAGCGAAGGTCATGGCCGCCCTTGGATATCTCAGGTATCGCGTCTCATATATGACGTACGAAGTACGACGCGCTGAAAGTAGGACGGGGCCGGAGGTTCGTCAATGGGTGCGGCGGCACGAACTTCCGTGCCGCCGGGGGGAGTCGGGCGGTGCAGGGCGGTGGAGGCGTGGGGCGTACGGGCGTCGCCCCGGTAAGGGGCGTCCGGCTCAGGCGGTGCAGCCGGCGCGCAGCAGCGCGGCCTCGGCGAGCCGCCGGGAGACGGTGACGGGCTCGGGCACGGCGGACAGCCCGTACAGCACGGTCGCGCCCTCGTGGATCAGCAGCAGCTCGTCGGCGAGCAGCCCGGGGTCCGCCGCGCCGGCCCGCTCGCACAGCTCGCGCAGATAGCCGCGGAGCCAGTGCTTCTGATCGGCGATGACCTGGCGGCCCGCGTGCCCGGGGTCGGTCAGCTCGGCGGCGGCGTTGACGAAGCTGCAGCCGCGCGGGGACTGCCCGCCCATCCAGGTGCCGAGCGCGTCGAAGGTGGCCAGGATCCGGTCGCAGGCGGTGCCGCCGGCGGCGGTGCGCTCGACCTCGGCGGGCAGCCAGGTGCGCCAGCGCTCGTCGCGCCGGCGCAGGTAGGCGGCGACGAGGGCGTCCTTGGAACCGTAGCGGTCGTAGATCGTCTTCTTCGTCACACCCGCCCGGCGGGCGATCAGGTCCACGCCCACGGCCGTGATGCCGCGGTTGTAGAAGAGCGTCTCCGCCGCGTCCAGGATCTTCCGAGCCGCGGGTGTGAGCCGCGGCTGCACCGCCGTCTGTGCCGCCATCTGCGACCACCTCCGCCCGCGAGTATACCGACCTGTTTAGTACACTGGCCAGATCGAGTAAACCGATCGGTTTAATCCAGGAGGTCAGCATGGGTGTCACGGCCGTATCCGGCGGTCTCGTCGCGTTCTGGAGCTCCGGCTTCATCGGCGCCGAACTGGGCACCCGCGAGGCCGCGGCGGACACCCTGCTGATGTGGCGCTTCCTCGCCGCCGCGGCGCTCTTCTGCGGCGGCTGGCTGCTGCTGCGCCGCCGCAGGCTCCCGCGCCGGGCGCTGGGCGAGCAGGCCGTGATCGGCGCCCTGTCGCAGGGCGGCTATCTGGGCGCCATCGTCTGGGCCGTGGGCCTGGGCGTCCCCGCCGGCAGCGCGGCGCTGATCGCCGCGCTGCAGCCGCTGGCCGCCGGCGCGCTGGCCGGGCCGCTGCTCGGCGAGAAGGTGACCCGGCGGCAGTGGGCCGGGCTGGCGGTGGGCCTCGCGGGGGTGGCGCTCGTCGTACGGGACGACCTCGGCGGCGCCGGCGCGGCACCGCCGTGGGCGTACGCGCTGCCCTTCGCCGGCATGGCCGCCCTGCTCGGCGCCAGCTTCCTGGAGCGCCGGGCCCGCTCGCCGCTGCCGCCCGCCGACGCGGTGCCCGTGCACGTGCTGGTGAGCGCCGTGCTCTTCGCCGCGGTCGCCCTGGCCGGCGGCCGGGGCACACCGCCCGCGGGCGGCGGCTTCTGGCTGGCGGTGGCGTGGGTGGTGGTGCTGTCCACGGCCGGCGGGTACGGCTTCTACTGGCTGAGCCTGCGCCGCAGCGGGGTCACCGTGACCAGCGCGCTGATGTACCTGACGCCGCCGGTCACGGCGCTGTGGGCGTACGCGATGTTCGGCGAGGCGCCCGGTCCCGTGGCGGTGGCGGGAATGGCCGTCGCGGCGGCGGGAGTGGCGGCGGCGACCCTCGGCACGGGGGCCGCGGCGCGCCCGGCCGGTGACCGGGGACGTACCGGTTCGCAGGAGGTCCCCGTCCGGCGGACACGGGAGGAACCGCGGACCGGGGCCGTTCGTTAGCCGGTGCATGACTGCGATGACCCCTGGCTCGAACCTACCGCTCAGCGCCGCCCGGGTGGCCGTGGACGTCACCGCGCCGGTGCGGCTCGACGTCTCGGGCCTCCTGCTCACCACCGCCGGCAAGGTGCGCTCCGACGACGACTTCGTCTTCTACAACCAGCCCTCTGCCCCCGGGGTGACGCACCAGTCCGCCGGCGCCGCCGACTCCATCACGGTGGACACCGCGGGCGTGCCCGCGGACATCGAGAAGGTCGTGGTCACCGCCAGCCTGGACAACGGGACGTTCTCGGGCACCGAGCCGACGGCGACGGTGCGGGACGCGGCCAGCGGCGCCGTCATCGCCACGTTCACGCCGCCGCAGTTGTCGAGCGAGACGGCCCTCGTCGTCGTGGAGGTCTACCGGCGCAACGGCGCGTGGAAGGTGCGCGCCGTGGGCCAGGGGTACTCGAACGGGCTCGCCGGCATCGCCACCGACTTCGGCGTCAGCGTCGACGAGCCGGCGCCCGCGCCCGCCCAGGCCGCGCCCGCCGCCGCACCCCCGCCGCCGCCCGCCCCGGCCGCACCGCAGGCCCCGGCGGCCCCGCAGGCCCCCGCCGCACCGCAGCCGCCCGCCGCGCCCATGCCGCCGGCCGCGCCGATGCCGGGCTCCATGCCCCCGCCGCCCCCGGGCCAGTGGGGCGCCCCGGCCGCCCCGCCGCCCGCTCCCCCGGCGCCCGGCGCCCCGCCCGCGCCCGGCGGCTTCGGTCCGCCCCCGCCCGCCGCCCCGCAGCAGCCGGGACCGCCGCCGGCGGCCGGGCAGCCCGGGAAGATCAACCTCGACAAGGGCCGGGTCAACCTCCAGAAGAACCAGACGGTCTCGCTGGTCAAGGGCGGCCAGCCGCTGATGACCACGGTGAAGATGGGCCTGGGCTGGGAGCCCGCCTACGGCGGCGGCCGCCGCCGCGCCAAGTCCATCGACCTGGACGCCTCCGTCATCGCGTACGGCCCCCAGCGCAACAAGATCGACAACTGCTTCTTCGGCAAGCTCCAGATCCTGGGCGGCGCCATCCAGCACTCCGGCGACAACCTCACCGGCGAGGGCGCCGGCGACGACGAGGTCATCACCGTCCACCTCGGCGGCCTGCCGCCGGAGGTCACGGGCCTGGTCTTCACGGTCAACTCCTTCTCCGGCCAGAAGTTCACCGACGTCGCCAAGGCGTACTGCCGCCTGCTGGACGGCCAGACCGGCGAGGAGCTGGTCCGCTTCGACCTCACCTCGTCCGAGCCCCGCACGGGCGTGCTCATGGCGAAGTTCATCAAGCAGTTCAGCGGCGAGTGGGAGATGACCGCCCTCGGCGAGTACGTCGACTCGCGCACCGTGAAGGGCATGGTCAAGCCGGCCGCGGCGGCGCTGTAACCCCCGTAGTCCCCCCGCGCGCACATGCGGCGGGGCCCGGTCGCGGACCGGGCCCCGCCGTCGTCGTGTCCGTCGCCGCTACGCCAGGTCGCGGACCCGGACGTTGCGGAACTCCACGACCGACTGGGTGTCGTGGTTCTGCAGGCCGACGTAGCCTTCGGCGAACTGCCGGCCGCTGGTGCCCGGGTCGTCCGGGCGGCCCGGGAAGGGCAGGCCGGGCTTGTTCTCGAACTCGTTGATGACCTCGCCGTTGCGGATCACCGTGTACTGCTGCCCGACCACCCGGATCTCCAGGTCGTTCCACACGCCCTTCTCCGTGGGCTTCGCCGCGGCGAGGTCGAGGTCGGCGAAGCCGTAGACGGAGCCCGTCTTGCGCGGGTCGTTGCCGCCGGTCTCGGCCGAGTCGTTGATCTGGATCTCGTGCCCGCAGTTGACGGACACCCACGCCGGGTCGTTCGTGCGGCACTCCGGGTTCGCCGCCGGGTCGACGCCCGGGAAGCGGACGAAGACGCCGCTGTTGGAGCGGCCGCTGTCCGCCCGCTCGTCGCGGAACTGCAGCCGCAGCGAGAAGTCGCCGAACTTCTCCTTCTCGTACCAGAGCAGCCCGAGCCCGCCGGTGGGCGGGGTCGGGCCCGTGGCCATCGAGCCGTCGTCGTTCAGCTCGAAGCCGCGCCCGCCGACATAGCCCCAGTCGTCGAACGACTCCTGGCTGCCGTCGAAGATCACGTCGTACGGCGCCGGCCCGTTCTTGCCGCCGATGCCGGACTGCGCCGCGGTCACGATCAGGCGCGCGTACTCCCCCGGGCCGATCACGTCGGCGCGCAGCAGGGAGCCCGACACCTTCCGGGTGTGCGCCACGAACGCGCCCCGGTTGTCCCAGGCACGCTCGTCGTCGATGAGGTCGTTGATCGTGCAGCCGCCCCCGGCGGCGCGGTTGCGCACGCCGCTGTCGTCGTCCAGGAAGCGGACGGTCGGGCGGGCGTCGGGGGCCGCGCAGGTGGTGTCGCCGGCTGGACCGGCGGCGCCGGTCGGGGACTCCCCGGCCGCGGTCGCGGTCGGGGCGAGCAGTCCGGCGGCGAGGGTCGCGGCGGCCAGGGCGGTGCCGGCGAGCGGGAGGCTCGTACGACGCATGGTGTGGCTCCTCGGATGGTGTCGACAGGCGTACGGGTCAAGGGGCCGTGGGGGGATGCGGTGCTACGGCGCGGAAGGTGCCCGGAGCCGGCCGGTGCGGACCCGGCTCCGGGCGCGCCGCGCACCGGTCTACCCCGTGCGCGGCTGCCGGTCGCGGCCCGCCGGCGCGCGGGGTGACCCGCGCCCGCCGGGCGTGTGCGTGCGGCCTTCCCCGCCGCCGCTGCCCGCCGGCGCTCCCCTCGGGGCGCCGGCGGTGGTGCGTGGCGGCGTGCGGCGTCAGCCGCCGCCGAGATGGAAGCTGTCCAGCCTGAACTCACCTCCGGTGAACACCAGATACAGCGACGTCGTCCCGGCGGGCGCGTCCGTCACGTCGGCGCTCACCTCGTGCCACCCGCTCGCACCCCCCACGGGGGCGGTGGCGAGCAGCGGACCGTCGGGCGCGCCCGCGCGCAGTTCCACGGCGCCGTCGGTGCTGCCGGCGGCGTCGACCCGGGCGGACAGGCGGGCGAGGCCGCTGAGCACGTACGGCTCGAAGGCGATCCACTCGCCGCCCCCGCCGGTGACGGCCCGGCCGCCCTCGGCGCCGCTCGCGGAGCCGGCCGTGGCGCCCTCGGCGGTGTCGAAGTGCTCGGCCTGGCGGTGCGCGGGCTGGAGCTTGTGCTCGGCGCTGGTGTTCAGCGCGGGCACGGCGGCCGTGGCGCCGCCGCCGTCGGTGTAGCGGGCGCGGATGAGGCCGAAGAGGTTGGCGTTGTCGTCGTGCCGGTCCTCCTCGAAGGTCTCGATGGTGCCGGTGCAGCCCTCCTCGAAGGTCATCGGATGACCGTGGGCGTCGTGGCCGAGCGCGTAGTCGACGCGCACCCGGGAGCAGTCGATCTCGCCGTCCTCGGCGTCGGAGACCGCCACCTCGAACGGGATGGCGTCGCCGTACTCGAAGACCGTGCCGTCCGCGGGCAGCTTCAGCTCCACCTCGGGCGGGGTGTTGCCGACGACGACGCGGACGGCGGAGGTGCCGGTGTTGCCGTCCGGGTCGGTGACGGTGAGGACGGCGGAGTACTGGCCGTCCTTGCCGTAGTTGTGCTGCGGGTTCTTCTTGTCGGAGGACTTGCCGTCACCGAAGTCCCAGCGGTAGCGGAGCTGTTCGCTGTCCCGGTCGGCGGTGCCGGCCGAGGAGAACGCGACCTTCAGCGGCGCGTGCCCGGTGGTCGCGTCGGAGGAGGCGACGGGCTCGGGAGCGAAGCCCTGGGAGGCGTTCTGGATCCGGTACAGGGCGGAGTTCTGGTCGCCGTTGAAGAAGCCGGTGCCGTAGTCGAGGAAGTACAGCGCCCCGTCGGGCCCGAACTCCATGTCCATGATCTTGCTGCCGGACGAGAAGTCCTCGATGGCGCCGACACCGCCGTCCTCGCCCACACCGATGGTCTTGATCCACTCACGGCCCTGCTCGCCGGCGAAGAACAGCTCGTCGTAGCGCTCGGGGAGCTGGAGCCGGGAGCCGAGGTCCGGGTCGTGGCGGAAGACCGGGCCGGCCATCGGGGACTCCGAGCCGCTGCCGAACTCCGGGATGGAGTTGCCGTCGTAGGCGATCCAGGCGGACTGGGCCGGCGGCAGCTCGGTGAGGCCGGTGTTGCGCGGCGACTCGTTGCGGGGCGCGGCGCAGTCGAACGCCTCGCCGGACGCGCCCGTGGCGAAGTCGTAGTCGATGTAGGCGTCGTTGGCGCCGTGGCAGTACGGCCAGCCGAAGTTGCCGGCCTCGGTGATCCGGTTGAACTCGACCTGGCCGCCGGGCCCGCGCTCGGGGTCGGCGGCGCCGGAGTCGGGGCCGTAGTCGCCGACGTAGACGGTGTCGGTCGCCTTGTCGACGCTCATCCGGAACGGGTTGCGGAAGCCCATGGCGTAGATCTCGGGCCTGGTCTTCTCGGTGCCGGGCGCGAAGAGGTTGCCGTCCGGGACGGTGTACGAGCCGTCGGCGGGGTCGACCTTGATACGCAGGATCTTGCCGCGCAGGTCGTCGGTGTTGCCCGCGGAGCGCTGCCCGTCGAAGGACGGGTTGCGGGTCTCGCGCTCGTCGATCGGCGTGTAGCCGTCGGAGGAGAAGGGGTCGGTGTCGTCGCCGGTGGACAGCAGCAGGTTGCCCTCGCTGTCGAAGGCGATGTCGCCGCCGTTGTGGCAGCACCGGCCGCGGTCGGTGCCGACTTCCAGCACGGTCTGCTCGCTGCCCGGGTCGAGGGTGCCGTCCTCGTTCAGGGTGAAGCGCGAGAGGCGGTTGACGCCCTCGTACGCCTCGAACTCGGCGGGCGTGCCATCGCTGGGCGCGATGCCGTGGGGGGTGTCCATGACGGGCGCGTAGTAGAGGTAGACGGCGCGGTTGTTCTCGAAGTCCGGGTCCACGCCGACGCCTTGGAGGCCGTCCTCGTCGTGCGGGTAGACGGGCAGTTGGGCGGCGACGCGGGTGCCGCCCGCGGCGCCGGTGTGATAGAGGGTGCCGTCGCGCGAGGTGTGCAGCACGGCGCCGTCGGGGAGCACGGCGAGCGCCATCGGCTCGCCGACCTGGTCCACGCCCTTGGCGAGGGTGACCTGTTGCAGGTCGGGGGCGGCGGGGCCGTCCTGGGCCGCCGCCGGGGGCTCGTGCGCGGCGCCGGTGGCGGCCATGCCGGGGGCGAGGCCGCTGCCGAGGAGCAGGGCCCCCGCGAAGGCCGCCAGGGCGGTGCGGAGTCTCGGTCGGGTCTTGTGCACGTTGCGTCCTCCCGTGGGTGACGGGTACGGGGCATCGTTTTGCGACATACCTGACATGCGTGACTGGTGTGCGGACAGGTGACTCGTGTGCTGACAGGCGCGCGCCGCCGTCAGGACCGTAACCGCTTTCGTCCCTGCCGAAAAGAGCTTCGGCAGGAACCGGAGTCAACTTCATCCCGGGCTAGGACAAAGCCCAGTTGGGAGCGCACGCGAGCGCCCGGCCGCATACGGGCCGGGCGCTCGCGGACACGTGCCGCGCGGGGCGGCGGCGGGGCGGTGTTACGCCGTGGGACGGGAGCGGGCCTTGAAGGCCGCCTTGCGGGCGTCCTTGGCGACCTGGCGGTCCGGGTGCAGACGGCCCATCGCCTCCAGCACCTCCGGCGTCGCCGGGTGGTCCACGCGCCAGGCGGCGGCGAAGAAGCCGCGGTGCATGCCCACCAGGTGCTCCACCAGCTCGCGCAGCTCCGGGGTGTCGTCCCGCAGCCCGCCCAACTGGGCGGCGACGGTGTCGACTGCGAGCCAGAAGACCATGTCCTCGGTGGGCTGCGGCACCCCGGTCACGCCGCGTTCGGTGAGCCAGACGCGCGCCAGACCGCCCAGTTCGCGGTCGTGGAGTACGTCCCGTACCGCCGGCTCCGCCTCGCCGCCCGCGACGGCCAGCGCCTGCTGGCAGGCCAGCCGGCGGGCCGGGGCGCGGTCGTCGGTGCCGCGGGCGGCGTCGAGGAGCTCGGCGGCCGCCTCGGCGGGCTTGCGGTCCTCCAGCCACGCCTCGGCCTCCGTCTGGGCGACCGGGTCGGGCAGCCGGGGCAGGGCGTCGAGGAGGACGTAGGCGTCCTCGCTCGCCAGCTCGCCGACGAGCGGGGCGACCACGCCCTCGGCGAGCATCCGCCGGCGCAGCGCGTACAGGCCGAGGGGGGTGAGGCGCACGACGCCGTAGCGGGAGACGTCCGCGTCGTCGGCGCCGTCGTCGGGCTCGTCCGCGGCCGGTGCGGCGCCGGCGGCTTCGAGGAGGATCTCCTCGGCCACCGGGCGGTACGCCACGACGCCGACGGGCTCCAGCATCCGGAACTGTTCGTCGAGCCGCAGCACCGCCTCGGAGACCTCCGCGAGCACCTCTTCGGTCGGCTCGTCCATGTCGTCCGGTACGACCAGCGAGGCGGCCAGCGCCGGCAGCGGCACGGCGCCGTCGGTACCGGGGCCCTCCAGGGCGGTGAGCAGATAGAGGTTGCCGAGGGCGCCGTCGAGGAAGTCCGCGTCGGCCTCCGGGTCCCAGTCCAGCCGGTCGAGGTCCAGCTCCTCGCCCGCGGTGATCTGCTCGACCAGCGCGCTCATGTCCGGCAGCGCGGCGTCGGACAGCACGCACTCGCAGGCGGCGGCCCACAGTTCCAGGACGTCGGCGGGGGCGCCGCCGGTGACCAGCCGCAGGTCGGCGCTGGGAGCCGCGGTGCCCAGCTCCTCGTCGTCCTCCTCCGGCGCCGTGACGTCGACCAGGCCGACGTCCACGGCGATCCGCCACGCCTCGCCGGCGACCGCCCGCGCCTCGCCCTCCTCGTCCGCGCTGTCCTCCAGGCCCAGCTCCGCCGCGGCCTCGCGCACCTCGGCGTCGGGCAGCTCGCCGCCGGCGCCCACCCGCAGCCCGGGACCGGCCCAGCGGGCCAGCCGGACGGCCCGCGCGAAGAGCGGCGAAGCCAGCGCCTCCCGGGCCAGCTCCGCCTCGGCGGGCAGCCGGACGGGCGGGAGGACGGTGCGGTCTGCGGTCATCGACAACTCCGAAGACTGGGGATCAATCGGACGCTGCCCAAGGGTAGCCCCCGGCGGGCCGTGGGGCCGCCGACGCCGTTCCGGCGGGGCCGTGCGTGCTCTGTTCACTTCGCGTTCCTTGACAACGCCCGTACACGCGCACGAGATTGACGCGCGTAGACGCACGTCTCGTTCTTCCCGTCCTGTCGCTGTCCCGGAGGACACCATGCCACGCGCCCGCCCCGTCCCGTACGCCGTCGCCGCCGCGCTCGCCGCCGCCCTGCTCACCGCCCCCGCCGCCGGGGCCGCGGCCGCCGGGGCCGGCGACGGGCAGATACGTATCCGCGACATCCAGGGCGACACCCGGATATCCCCGCTCGCCGGCGAGCAGGTGACCGGCGTGCCCGGCATCGTCACCGCCGTCCGCGCCTTCGGCTCCGCCCGCGGCTTCTGGGTCCAGGACCCGAAGCCCGACACGGACGCCGCCACCGGCGAGGCCGTCTTCGTCTTCACCGGCCCCACGACCCCCGGCGTGGCGCCCGGCGACGCGGTCGAGGTCTCCGGCTCGGTCACCGAGTACTACCCCGGCGGCAAGAACGCCGGGCTGCAGTCCGTCACCGAGCTGACCGGCGCCACGTGGACCGTCGTGTCCTCCGGCAACCCGCTGCCCGACGCCTTCGTGCTGCGCGACGCCACCGTCCCCGCCCGGTTCGCGCCCGACGCGGGCGGCGGCAGCATCGAGGACCTGCGGCTGCGCCCCGGCTCGTACGCGCTCGACCGCTACGAGTCGCTGGAGGGCATGCGGGTCGCGGTGCGCGACGCCCGGGTCGTCGGGCCCAGCACCGACTTCAACGAGCTGTGGGTGACCGCCGAGCCCGCGCACCACCGCACCGCCCGCGGCGGCGTGCTCTACGCCGGCTACCGCGACCCCAACGGCGGCCGGCTCAAGGTCGCCTCCCTCATCCCGTTCGCCGAGCGCCCCTTCCCCGTCCTGGACGTCGGCGACCGCCTCGGCGGCACCACCGAAGGCCCGCTGGACTACGACCAGTTCGGCGGCTACGAGCTGCAGGCCACCGCCCTCGGCGCCGAGCAGCGGACCGGTCCCGGCCCCGAGTCCACCCGCCCGCAACGCGACGCCGAACTGGCGGTGGCCACGTACAACGTGGAGAACCTCTCCGCCCGCGACGGCGCCGCGAAGTTCGACCGGCTGGCCCGCGCTCTCGTCGACGGCCTCGCCTCCCCCGACATCGTCGCCCTCCAGGAGGTGCAGGACGACAACGGCGCCACCGACGACGCCGTGACGAGCGCCGACGCCACCCTGCGCAAGCTGACGGACGCGATCGCCGCCGCGGGCGGGCCCGCGTACGAGTGGCGCCAGATCGACCCCGCGGACGACGCCGACGGCGGCCAGCCGGGCGGCAACATCCGCGTCGCGTTCCTCTACGACCCCGCGCGGGTGTCCTTCACCGACCGCCCCGGCGGCGACGCCACGACGCCCGTGCGGGTCACCTCCGACGGCGGCGCCCCGGCGCTGTCCGCCTCCCCGGGCCGTATCGCCCCCGGCGACGCGGCCTGGAACGACAGCCGTAAGCCGCTCGCCGGCGAGTTCACCTTCCGCGGGCGGACGGTCTTCGTCGTCGCCAACCACTTCAACTCCAAGGGCGGCGACCAGGGGCTCGACAGCCGCTTCCAGCCGCCCGCGCGCGGCTCGGAGGAACAGCGGATCGCGCAGGCCGCGGCGGTCAACGGGTTCGTACGGGACGTGCTCGCCGTGGACCGGAAGGCGGGCGTCGTCGTCGCCGGCGACATCAACGACTTCCCCTTCTCACCCGCCGTGGCCCGGCTGACCGCAGACCGCGCGCTCGTCGACCTGGTCGACGGGCTGCCGCGCGACCAGCGCTACGGCTACGTCTTCAACGGCAACTCGCAGGTGCTGGACCACATCCTGACGAGTCCCGCGCTGGCCGCCCGCGCGGACTACGACATCGTGCACCTCAACGCCGAGTACGCCGACCAGGCCAGCGACCACGACCCCTCGGTGGTCCGGCTCAGGCCCTGACGGGCGGCGGGCCGGGAGCCGGTGCCGGGCCCGGCACCGGCACGTCGTCGCCGACGAGGTGGCGGGCGAGCAGCGTCGCGCCCGCCACCGCCCCCGGCATCACGACCACCGCGGCCAGCGGCACCAGGAACAGCAGCACGATCGGCACGCCGAAGCCGAGCGCGAGCATCTTGCGCCGGCGCAGCAGCGCCAGCCGCCCGCGCACGTCTATCCCGCGGCGCTGCAGGGCGAACGAGGTCAGCTCGACGGTGAGGAAGAAACCGGCGACGGCGAAGCCGAGCGCGGGCACGATCGTCTGGCCGAGGAACGGGACGAAGCCGAGGAAGAAGAGCGGCACGGTGAACATCAGCGCCCGCGACAGCACATGGACGCTCTCCTTCAGCGACCGCCACAGCCCCGGCAGCAGCGGCTCGTCCGGGCCGGGCGGGCAGGAGCCCGCGTCCTCCTCGACGCGCCCGGACAGCGCCTCGTAGAACGGGTCCCCGATCAGCAGCGCGACGGCTGTGAAGGTGAGCAGCGCCAGGCCGATGCCGCCGAGCAGCAGCAGCGCCGTGAACAGCCCGCGCAGCAGTCCCGGCCAGGGTGAGCCCCAGTCGTCGGCGAAGGGCGTGGCCCACACCGCGATGTCGTCGGCCCAGTACGCGAGGGCGGCGAGCGCGGCGGCGTAGAGCACGAGCGCGATGAGCGCGGGCACGAGGCCGAGGGCCCACGACCGCCCGTGCCCCGCGGCCCAGCGCAGCCCCTTGCCGACGTAGCCGAATCCGGTGGTGAAGTCACGCATGCCCGCAACCCTAGGGGGTCACGGGCATGCGTGGCGGCTCGGCCGCCTGCGGGCTCGTCGGCGCGCTCAGCGCTCGGTGAACTCGGGGTTCCAGCGGCCGGCGTCGGCGCCGTCGCCGACGCGGTTGCCGGACAGCGGGATCACCTTGCCGCCGTCGAGGCCGATGAGCACGAGCCGGTTCTTGTACTCGTTCTTCTGGCAGACCCCGGGGTCGCAGCCCCAGGCGATCAGCCGCTCGTCGTCGGCCCAGGCGAGGAGCTGCTGGCCCGGCACCTTCGCGACGCGCTTGCCCGTGCGGGAGTCGAGCACCTCGGAGGCGATCTCATCGCCCTCGCCGGCGAAGTCGCCGCCGACCAGCCGGCCGTTCGGCGACAGCCCCGCCTCCGGGAACGACACGTGCTTCTCCGGCGCCGGCCGCTCGGCCTTCGTGCCCGACAGGTCGTAGTAGAGGCGCCCGGGCTCGTACGGCCAGTGCTCCCACAGGAGTTCGCCGTCGCTGTTCCAGCGCAGGTCCTCACGGCCGGTCATGCCGGGCATCCCGTGCTCGGGGTCCTCGACGAACGGCAGCGCGCGGTAGGCGGCGTCGCCGGAGGCGACGTCGACGACGTAGAAGCCGGTACGGGCGCGCTTGGCGCCGGGCACCTTGTCCTCGTTCATCCAGTACGAGGCGTCCTTGAAGCGGTGGTCGGGGTCGTGGGAGTACGCGGTGGCCAGCAGCCGTTCGCCGTCCGGCGAGAACTCCACCGCGCCGACGCCCTCGCCGTCGAGCGGGATCCACCGGTCCACCTCGCCGGTGGCCAGGTCCAGCAGCCCGATGCGGTCGGCGGGCAGGTCCCTTTCGAGCACGGCCGCGGTGCGCATCCCCGGGGCGACGTCGATCCAGGCCCAGTCGGTCTCCTCGTACCGCCCGGTCTCCGCGTCGTACAGGCGCCACTTGCGGCTCGCGACGGCGTCGCCGCCGGGCAGCTTCTCCGTCTCGAAGGTGTACCACGAGGACACGGCCAGGTCGCCCGCCGCGATCAGCCCTCGCGGCGGCGACTCCCCCGGCCGCCCGATCACGTCCTCCTGCGGGACCGTGGCCGACTCCCCCCCGCCCGAGCCGGGCACGGCCAGCGGCACGGCGACGGCCACCGCGACGACGGCGGCCACGGACGCCACGGCGCCGGTGAGGCCCTTCACCCGGCGCCGCCGCCGCGTCCTGAGCACCCGCCCCGCGAGCCCGGGGGCGGGACGCGCGTCGGACTCCGCCATGTGGTGCAGCGAACGGCGCACCAGTTCCTCGACCTTCACGACGTGACCTCCGTCAACTGCTCTTCGCGTACGGGTTCCGGGGTGCCGGGCGGGCCGAGGGCGAGGGAAGCCAGCTCCGGGGACATCGCGCGCAGCTTGTCCAGCGACCGCCGGGTGGTGCTGCGCACGGTGCCGACCGAGCAGCCGAGGAGCGCGGCGACGTCGGCCTCCGGCAGATCCTCGTAGTAGCGCAGCACGAGCATCGTGCGCTGTCTCGTGGTCAGCCGGCGCAGCGCCCGCGCCATGACGATGCGCAGCTCCGCGTCGTGCACGGGGTCGCCGCCGGCCGCCGCCCTGCCAGGCTCCGGCGGCTCGGCGACGACCTGCTCACGGGACCGCCAGCGCAGCCGCCAGCGGCTGATCTGCTGGCGGTAGAGCACCTGGCGGACGTACGCCTCCGGCTCGTCGATGCGCTGCCAGCGCCCCGCCGCCTTGATCAACGCATTCTGCAGCAGATCCTCGGCGGCACCGCGGTCGCCGCCGCTCAGCAGCAGCGCGGTCCTGAACAGCACACTGGACCTGGACTCCACGAATTCGTGGAAACCGGCCTCGCTCGCGGCGTCCATCTCCCCTTGCCCCTCCCTCGTCCCGGGTCACCCTGCCCCTGTAGACGCCTCCCGCGTACCGCCGCTATGCGTCGGGATACGAAAAGTCCGCCGCGCACGGCGACTTGCCGTGCGCGGCGGACTCCTGCGGGTCCCCGGAGGCGGATCCGGCGGTACGAACCGGCCGCCCCGCGTCAGTCGTTGGCGTGCAGCGCGGCGTTCAGCCCGCCCCACGAGCCGGAGCGCTGGCGGGCCTCGACCGCGCCGGTGGTGGAGTTGCGCAGGAACAGCAGGTTGCTCGCGCCGGACAGCTCGCGGGCCTTGACCACGGCGCCGTCCGGCAGCGCGACCTTCGTACCGGCGGTGACGTACAGACCGGCCTCGACGATGCAGTCGTCACCGAGCGAGATGCCGATGCCCGCCTGGGCGCCCAGCAGGCAGCGCTCGCCCAGGGAGATGACGTCCTTGCCACCGCCGGAGAGCGTGCCCATGATCGAGGCGCCGCCGCCGACGTCCGAGCCGTCGCCGACGACGACGCCCGCGGAGATCCGGCCCTCGACCATGGACGTGCCCAGGGTGCCGGCGTTGAAGTTGACGAAGCCCTCGTGCATGACGGTGGTGCCGGAGGCGAGGTGCGCGCCGAGACGGACGCGGTCGGCGTCGCCGATGCGGACGCCGGAGGGCAGCACGTAGTCGACCATGCGCGGGAACTTGTCGAGGTGGCTGACCTGGAGATGCTGCCCGGCGGCGCGGACCGCGAGGCGCACCTCCTCGATCCGGTCGGCGGGCACGGGGCCGTGGGAGGTCCAGGCGACGTTGGCCAGCAGGCCGAAGACGCCGTCGAGGTTCTGCCCGTGCGGACGGACCAGCCGGTGGCTGAGCAGGTGCAGCCGCAGGTACACGTCGTGGGCGTCGGCCGGCTTCTCCTGCAGCGAGGAGATCACCGTGCGCACCGCGACGACCTCCACCCCGCGCCGCGGGTCGGGGCCCAGCGCCGCCCGCGCGGACTCCCCGAGCAGCCCGGCCGCGCGCTCGGCGGTCAGCCGCTCGGTGCCCGCGGGGCCGGGGTCGTCGGCGAGCGCGGGGGCGGGGAACCAGGTGTCGAGGACGGTGCCGTCGGGGGTGACGGTGGCCAGGCCGGTGGCCGCGGCGCCGCTGGGGAGGGTGGTGGAGGTCGCTGCGTCGGTCATACCCGAACGCTAACCGCCGCCCGGTACGGGAGGCGAACCGGTCCGCATGGCGACACGGCCGGCCGGAGCGGGCGGGAGAGGCGGCCCGGCGCACCGGGCCGCCCCCAGGTCCGTACGGGCCCCCTGTCCCGCGCGGCCTTCGCCCCCGTAGGTCACCGGGCCCTCAGGGCCGTACGCCGTCGTCGTCCACCAGCGCGGTGCTGACGACCGCCGTGCTCGTCACCACGTCGCCCTTCTTCCACTCCTGCCCGTCCCCCGCCCCCGACAGCCCCAGATCGTCGGTGGCGACGGACCGGGTGCCCAGGTAGGTGTACTTCTCGGGGTCGATCAGCATCTCGTCGCGGACCGGCATGTCGTCCGGATCGGGGTCTACGGAGAACGCGAGGGCCGGCCGGCCCGCCGCGTCCTTCACGGTGGTGTCCGCGACCCGCAGCCCCGGAATCGTGGCCATCGCCTCGTAGACGCGGGACTGGCCGACGGGATGCGTCGGCACGGTCCCGGCCAGCAGACTGAGCGACCCGAAGTTCCAGTCGGCCAGATCGGCGTCGCTGCGCCCGGCGCCGGGGTTCTCGCTGTCGGGGCGCTCGCCGCTCTCGGGGTAGAACCAGCGGGCCTTCTGCAGCACCGCGTCGGTGTCCTCGGGCAGCGCGGCGAGGTACTCGAAGCCCTCCCTCGGCGAGTGGTCGTCGCCCTCGTTCCAGTTCTCGAACTCCGGGTCGGCGTATGCGTGCCAGTCCTCCGTCGTGGCCGGGGATTCGCCGGCCGGGTCGGTGAACCCGATGCTGACCTCCCGTACGTACACCCAGTCCCCCTCCTCCGGTTGCGGCACCGGATCCGCCGCCACCACGACCGCGGCCTTCTGCAGCAACTCCGACGCCTTGCCCGGCGCCGTCGGCGTCGCCGTCCTCATCTGCGCATCACCTGCCGCCGCCGGGGCGCCCTCGCCGCCGCCCGTGCCGCCGAGGCTCGTCGCCAGCAGTGCCACCGCCGTGACGCCCGCGGCCACCGCGCCCGACACCACGCGCCAGTCGCCCGGCGCCGGCATTCGCCGGCGCCTGCGCGCGCCGGCGGCGTCGAGCAGCCGGCGGCGGCCGGGAGCGAGCCGCTCGCGGCCGGGGGCCGGCGCGTCGGCGCGCCATTCGCGCAACTTCGACATCTCATCCATGGGTTGCCGCCTCCGGTGCGTCGTGGGTGGAGTGGGGATCGGGCCCGACGGCCGCGCGGACCTTGCGCCGGGCCCGGCTCAGCCGGGAGCGCACGGTGCCGACGGGTATGTCCAGCGCCTCGGCGACCTCCGCGTAGCTGAGGTCGGCCCAGGCCACCAGCAGCAGCACGTGCCGGTCGCCGGCCGCCAGCGCGGCGAGCGCGCCCGCGAGCGGCGCGTGCGCGGCCTCGGCGACGAGCCGGTCGTCGGCCTCGTCCACCCAGGAGTGCGCCACCGGGTCGACGCCGGTACGGGCCAGGGCGCGCAGCCCCCGTACCTCGGCACGGCGGTGCCGGCCGATGAGGTTGGCGGCGATGCCGTAGAGCCACGGCCGGGCGCTGGAGCGGCCGGTGTCGTAGCGCGCCCGGGCGCGGAACGCGGCCAGGAAGGTGTCGGCGGTGATGTCGTCCGCCGCGCCGGTCCCGAGCCGGCGGGCCGCGTAGCGGTGTATGGCGGGCGCATACCGGTCGTACAGCTCGGCGAACGCCTCGGGCCGGTCCAGCGACTCCTCGATCACGGCGGCGTCTCCGTCGACGAGCGGCGAGACGTCCTGCGGTGGTTCCACAAATCTCTCCGTGATGTCGTGCGGTGGGTCGATCACTATGGGCGGTCCCCGATCGAAAAGGTGTGAGCGGAGTGCTGTCACCTTCTTGTTGCCCGATCGCCCCGAACGCGTTCTCACCACTTTTTGCGGCCGTTCACCGGCCGGGCTCCGCCGGAGTCGCGGAGTCCCGGAGACGCGAAAAGCCCGCCCCGGGTGGTCCGGGGCGGGCTCTTGCACGGATGTCACACGTTGAAGCCGAGCGCGCGCAGTTGCTCGCGGCCTTCGTCGGTGATCTTGTCGGGGCCCCACGGGGGCATCCAGACCCAGTTGATCTTCAGGTCGTTGACGATGCCCTCGGTGGCGGCCTTCGCCTGGTCCTCGATCACGTCGGTCAGCGGACAGGCCGCCGAGGTCAGCGTCATGTCCAGGGTGGCGATGTTGCCCTCGTCCACGTGGATGCCGTAGATGAGGCCGAGGTTGACGACGTCGATGCCCAGTTCGGGGTCGACCACGTCGTACAGCGCCTCGCGGATCTCGTCCTCCCCGGCCGGCCCGGTGCCGGCGGCGGTGGTGTCGGCGTCCGTCGTGCCGGTGTCCGTCGTGCTGGTATCCGTCATGCTGCGGCCTCCTTCAGCGCCTGGGCCGTGGCGTCTTTCCACGCCATCCAGGACAGCAGGGCGCACTTCACGCGCGCCGGGTACTTCGAGACGCCGGCGAACGCGACCGCGTCCTCCAGCACCTCCTCCATGGCGTCGTCCGGCTCGATCCTCCCACGCGACTGCATCAGCTCCAGGAACCGCTCCTGGATCCGCTGCGCCTCGGCCAGCTCCTTGCCCACCAGCAGCTCGTTGAGCACGGAGGCGCTGGCCTGGCTGATGGAGCAGCCCTGGCCCTCGTACGAGACGTCCTCGACGGTCCGTCCGTCGAGCTTCACCCGCAGCGTGATCTCGTCGCCGCAGGTCGGGTTGACGTGGTGCACCTCGGCGTCGCCGTCCCGCAAGCCCCGCCCGTGCGGGTGCTTGTAGTGGTCCAGGATGACGTCCTGGTACATCGAATCGAGCTTCACGCTGTTCCCACGCCCTTCAGCCGAAGAAGTTCCGGACGTACTCCAGGCCGTCGATCAGCGCGTCGACCTCGCCCGGGGTGGAGTACAGATAGAACGACGCCCGCGTGGTCGCAGGAATTCCGTACCGCAGGCAGACCGGCCGCGCGCAGTGGTGGCCGACCCGGACCGCGATGCCCTGCTCGTCGAGCACCTGGCCGACGTCGTGGGGGTGGATGTCGCCGAGCGTGAAGGAGATCGCGGCGCCGCGGTCCTCGGCCGACGTCGGGCCGATGATCCGCAGGCCGGGGACCTCCTGGAGCCGCCCGAGCGCGTATTCGGTGAGGGCGCGCTCGTGCGCCTCGATCTGCTCCATGCCGATGCCGCTGAGGTAGTCCACCGCGGCGCCGAGGCCGACGGCCTGGGCGATCGGCGGCGTACCGGCCTCGAACTTGTGCGGCGCCGGGGCGTAGGTCGAGGAGTGCATCGAGACGGTCTCGATCATCTCGCCGCCGCCGAGGAACGGCGGCAGGTCGTCCAGCAGCCCCTTGCGCCCCCAGAGCACCCCGATGCCGGTGGGTCCGGCCATCTTGTGCCCGGTGAAGGCGACGAAGTCGGCCTGCAGCGCCTGCACGTCCAGCGGCATGTGCGGGGCGGCCTGGGAGGCGTCGACGACGACCAGCGCGCCGACCTCCTGGGCGCGCCGGACGATGGCCTCGACGGGGTTGTGCGTGCCGAGGATGTTGGAGACCAGTACGAAGGAGACGACCTTCGTCTTCTCCGTGATGACCTCGTCCAGGTCGCTCAGGTCGAGGCGGCCGTCGTCGGTGAGGCCGAACCACTTCAGCTTCGCGCCCGTGCGCTGCGCGAGCAGCTGCCACGGGACGATGTTGGAGTGGTGCTCCATCTCCGTGATGACGATCTCGGTGTCGCGGTCCACGCGGTACGGCTCGTCGGCGAAGCCGAGCATGTTGGCCACGAGGTTCAGCGACTCCGAGGCGTTCTTGGTGAAGACCACCTCGTCCCGGCTGGGCGCGTTGACGAAGGCGGCGACCTTGTCACGGGCACCCTCGTACAGCGCCGTGGCCTCCTCGGCGAGGACGTGCACGCCGCGGTGGACGTTGGCGTTGTGCCGCTCGTAGTACGCGTTCAACGCGTCGAGCACCTGGCGCGGCTTCTGCGAGGTCGCCGCGTTGTCCAGGTACACGACCTTCTGCCCGTCGTGGACCGTGCGGTCCAGGAGGGGGAAGTCCTTGCGGATCGCCTCGGTGTCGAGGAGGCCCGGCAGTGGGGTCACGCGGATGCGCCGCCCTTCACATAGGCTGCGTAGCCCTCTTCCTCCAGCTTGTCCGCCAGCTCCGGGCCGCCGGACTCGGCGATCCGGCCGCCCGCGAAGACGTGCACGTGGTCGGGCTTGATGTAGCGCAGGATGCGGGTGTAGTGGGTGATCAGCAGGGTGCCGACCTCGCCGCTCTCGCGGATCCGGTTGACGCCCTCGGAGACGATGCGCAGCGCGTCGACGTCCAGGCCGGAGTCGGTCTCGTCGAGGATCGCGATCTTCGGCTTGAGGAGTTCGAGCTGCAGGATCTCGTGGCGCTTCTTCTCACCGCCGGAGAAGCCCTCGTTGACGTTGCGCTCGGCGAAGGCGGGGTCGATGTTCAGCCGCTCCATCGCCTCCTTGACCTCCTTGACCCACGTGCGGAGCTTGGGGGCCTCGCCGCGGATGGCGGTGGCGGAGGTGCGCAGGAAGTTGGAGACGGTGACCCCGGGGACCTCGACCGGGTACTGCATGGCGAGGAAGAGGCCGGCGCGGGCGCGCTCGTCGACGCTCATCTCCAGCACGTCCTCGCCGTCGATGGTGACGGTCCCGGAGGTGATCTGGTACTTGGGGTGGCCGGCGACGGAGTACGCCAGGGTGGACTTGCCGGAGCCGTTGGGGCCCATGATGGCGTGAGTCTCGCCCTGCTTCACGGTCAGGTCGACGCCCTTGAGGATCTCCTTCGTGGCGTTGTCGGCCTCGACGGAGACGTGCAGGTCGCGGATTTCAAGCGTTGCCATGGTGCCTTCAGGACTCCTGGGTGACGGAGACGAGCACGTCGTCCCCTTCGATCTTGACGGGGTACACGGGGACGGGGCGCGTCGCGGGCAGCCCGGAGGGCTTGCCGGTACGCAGGTCGAAGGTGGAGCCGTGCAGCCAGCATTCGATCTGGCAGTCCTCCACCTCGCCTTCGGAGAGCGAGACGTTCGCGTGCGAGCAGATGTCGTAGATCGCGAACACCTCGTCCCCGGTGAGCACGACCGACACCGGCGTGCCGCCGAGGTCCACCCGCTTGGGGATGTCCTCCTCCAGCTCGCTCAGCGCACAGGCGCGGACGTACGTCGCGTTGGTCGTGTCGGTCATGCCACGGACGCCTCCAGCTCGGCCTCGATCTTCTCGATCAGGCGCTGCTCGACGTCCTCGATGCCGATCTGCTGGACCAGCTCGGCGAAGAAGCCGCGGACGACCAGCCGGCGGGCCTCGTCGGCCGGGATGCCGCGGGCCATCAGATAGAAGAGCTGCTCGTCCTCGAACCGGCCGGTGGCCGACGCGTGGCCCGCGCCGACGATCTCGCCGGTCTCGATCTCCAGGTTGGGCACCGAGTCGACGCGGGCGCCGTCGGTGAGCACCAGGTTGCGGTTCAGCTCGTACGTGTCGGTGCCCTCGGCCCGCTTGCGGATCAGCACGTCGCCGATCCACACGGCGTGCGCGTCGGCGCCCTGGAGCGCGCCCTTGTACGCCACGTTGCTCCGGCAGTGCGGGGCGTCGTGGTCGACGAACAGGCGGTGCTCCTGGTGCTGGCCCGCGTCGGTGAAGTACAGCCCGTACAGCTCGGCCTCGGCGCCCGGGCCCGCGTAGTGCGCCCGGGGGTGCAGCCGGACCAGGTCGCCGCCGAAGGTGACGATCACGGACTTGAAGCTGGCGTCCCGGCCGATGAGCGCGGACTGCTGCGCGACGTGCACGGCCTCGTCGGCCCAGTCCTGCACGGAGACGACGGTGAGCTTGGCGCCGTCGCCGAGCACGTACTCGGTGTTCTCGGCGAGCACCGCGTCGCCGGTGTGGTCGATGACGACGACGGCCTCGGCGAAGGCGCCCAGCTCGATGAGCTGGTGCCCGTACGAGACGCCGCCCTCGCCGTGCACCGAGACCCGGATGGGCTCGGTGAGCTGCGTGTCCTTGGGCACGGTCACGACCGTGGCCTTCTCGAACGAGGAGTACGCCTGGGCGGCGATCCGGTCCACCGGGGTGCCGGCCCGGCCCAGCCGCGCGTCGTCGCGGCCGACGGTCTCGACGGTGACGCCGTCGGGCGCGGTGATGGCCGTCTTGGGCTCGCCGGTGGCGGTGGCGCTGCCGTCGTGCAGGCCGCGGGTCCGCTCCAGCGGGGTGAAGCGCCACTCCTCCTCCCGGCCGTGCGGGACCGGGAAGTCGGCCACGTCGAAGGACGGCGGGGCGCTCATCCTGGTGGCGACGGTGGACTCGGCGGCCACCGCGATGCTTCCGGCGGCGGTGGAGCCGGCCGGGATCTTCTGGGCGTCGGCCATGACTGTTCTCGTACTCGCTTTCTCGGGAATCGTCTCGAAGGCTGTTCCGGCCTGTGGGGCGTACGGCGGTCGGCTAGCCGACCGCGCCTTCCATCTGCAGCTCGATCAGCCGGTTGAGCTCCAGCGCGTACTCCATCGGCAGCTCCTTGGCGATCGGCTCGACGAAGCCGCGGACGATCATCGCCATGGCCTCGTCCTCGGACAGGCCGCGCTGCATCAGGTAGAAGAGCTGGTCGTCGCTGACCTTGGAGACGGTCGCCTCGTGGCCCATCGTCACGTCGTCCTCGCGGACGTCGACGTACGGGTAGGTGTCCGAGCGGGAGATCGTGTCGACGAGCAGGGCGTCGCAGAGCACGTTGGACTTCGAGTTCTCCGCGCCCTCGCCGATCTCGATCAGGCCGCGGTACGAGGTCCGCCCGCCGCCCCGCGCCACCGACTTGGAGACGATGTTGGACGACGTGTTCGGCGCCATGTGCACCATCTTGGCGCCGGCGTCCTGGTGCTGGCCCTCGCCGGCGAAGGCGACGGAGAGCGTCTCACCCTTGGCGTGCTCGCCCATCAGGTAGATCGCCGGGTACTTCATGGTGACCTTGGAGCCGATGTTGCCGTCGACCCACTCCATGGTCGCGCCCTCGTAGGCCACCGCGCGCTTGGTGACCAGGTTGTACACGTTGTTCGACCAGTTCTGGATCGTGGTGTACCGGCAGCGGGCGTTCTTCTTCACGATGATCTCGACGACCGCGGAGTGCAGCGAGTCCGACTGGTAGATCGGCGCGGTGCAGCCCTCGACGTAGTGCACGTACGCGCCCTCGTCGACGATGATCAGCGTCCGCTCGAACTGGCCCATGTTCTCGGTGTTGATCCGGAAGTAGGCCTGGAGCGGGATCTCGACGTGCACGCCCTTGGGGACGTAGATGAACGAGCCGCCGGACCACACCGCGGTGTTGAGGGAGGCGAACTTGTTGTCACCGGGCGGGATGACCGTGCCGTAGTACTCCTTGAACAGCTCCGGGTGCTCCTTGAGCGCCGTGTCGGTGTCCAGGAAGACGACGCCCTGCTCCTCCAGGTCCTCACGGATCTGGTGGTAGACGACCTCCGACTCGTACTGCGCGGCGACGCCGGCGACCAGGCGCTGCTTCTCCGCCTCGGGGATGCCGAGCTTGTCGTAGGTGTTCTTGATGTCCTCCGGCAGGTCCTCCCAGGACTGGGCCTGCTTCTCGGTGGACCGGACGAAGTACTTGATGTTGTCGAAGTCGATGCCGGAGAGGTCGGAGCCCCAGGTGGGCATGGGCTTCTTGCCGAACAGCCGCAGGCCCTTCAGCCGGGTCTTCAGCATCCAGTCGGGCTCGGACTTCTTGCCGGAGATGTCCCGGACGACGTCCTCGGACAGGCCGCGCTTCGCCGCGGCGCCGGCCGCGTCGGAGTCGGCCCAGCCGTACTCGTAGCGTCCCAGTCCTTCGAGCTCGGGATGCTCCGAGGAAGCGGTCTCGATGGGCGCAGTCATGCGGGGTTCCTCCCGGATGTCGGTGGCTGCCTGCGAGCGTGGTGCCCGCGGATTTCGGGGACGAACGTCGTACACACCCCGTCGCCGTGGGCGATGGTGGCCAGACGCTGCACATGGGTGCCGAGCAAGCGGGAGAAGACCTCGGTCTCCGCCTCGCAGAGCTGCGGGTATTGCTCGGCGGTGTGCGCCACCGGGCAGTGGTGCTGACAGAGCTGCTCGCCGGGGGCTCCGGGCGCGCTGCGCGCGGTGGCAGCGTACCCGTCCTCGGAGAGCAGCCGGGCGAGGGCCTCGACCCGGCTCTCGGGGGGCATGCCGGCCAGCTCCGCGGCGTACCGCTCGGCCTGCTCGGCGACCCGGTCGCGGGCGAAGGCGGCGACGGCCGCCTCGCCCCGCACGCCGCCGCCCGCGCTCTGGGCGATCCAGCGCAGTGCGTCGGCGGCGAGCTGATCGTACGCCTGGTCGAAGGCGTCGCGGCCGCAGTCGGTCAGGGCGAAGACCTTGGCCGGCCGACCGCGTCCGCGGGTCCCGTAGACCCGCTGATCGCGGGGCTCCACGATGCCCTCGGCGACGAGCGCGTCGAGGTGCCGCCGGACGGCGGCGGGGGTGAGTTCGAGCCGGTGGGCCAGGTCGGCGGCGGTCGACGGGCCGTGGTCCAGGATGGAGCGGGCCACGCGGTTGCGCGTCCCGTCACCGGGCACGGCTGCACCGGCGGCCGGCCCGGCCGCCTGGTCCTTCGCCGCGCTCCCACCCGGGTCCACGTTTTTCACAACGCCATTGTTGCTTAATTCGCCGGGATGCGACAAGCCGGGTCTCGATCACCGTGCGGTGGAATGCATCACTTAGGGTTACCTAAGTTCCGTACGGGCTCCGCCCACCCCCTGGCGTGAACCCTCCCGGGGTGGCGCCGGCCGGGCCCGCGGGCTCTTTAGACTCGCACTCATGCAACAGCCCTCCACCGACGCGGCCGTCGCGGTGTCCGGCCTCGTCAAGCGGTACGGCGAGAAGACCGCCGTGGCCGGGCTCGACCTGACCGCCGCCCGCGGCGACGTCACCGCCGTCCTCGGCCCCAACGGCGCGGGCAAGACGACCACCGTCGAGATCTGCGAGGGCTACCGCCGCCCGGACGCCGGCACCGTCCGCGTCCTCGGCCGCGACCCGCTCGCCGACGCCGCCGAGCTGCGGCCCCGCGTCGGGGTGATGCTGCAGTCCGGCGGCGTCTACCCCGCCGCCCGCGCCGAGGAGATGCTGCGGCACATCGCCCGGCTGCACGCCCACCCCCTCGACGTCGTCGCGCTGATCGAACGGCTGGGCCTCGGCTCGTGCGGGCGCACCCCCTACCGCCGGCTCTCCGGCGGCCAGCAGCAGCGGCTCGCGCTGGCCATGGCCGTCGTCGGCCGCCCCGAGCTGGTCTTCCTCGACGAGCCGACCGCGGGACTCGACCCCCAGGCCCGCCGCGCCACCTGGGAGCTGATCCGCGAGCTGCGCGCCGACGGGGTGTCCGTGATCCTCACCACCCACCACATGGACGAGGCGGAACAGCTCGCCGACAAGGTCGCGATCATCGACGACGGCCGGCTGCTGGTCGAGGACACCCCGGAGGAGCTGTGCCGCGGCGGCGCGGAGAACACCATGCGCTTCACCGGCCGCCCGGGGCTCGACCTCGGCTCGCTGCTCAAAGCGCTGCCCACGGAGACCGCCGCGCTGGAGCTGGCCCCGGGCTCGTACCGGATAAGCGGCGAGATCAACCCGGAGCTGCTGGCCACGGTCACGACCTGGTGCGCGCAGAACGGGGTGCTGCCGGAGCAGATGACGGTGGAGCGGCGCACGCTGGAGGACGTCTTCTTGGAGCTGACGGGAAAGGACCTGCGCGGATGAGTGCTCGGCAGGCGGGTACCGGCGTCTACGCGCCGCGTCCCGGGGCGGCGCCGCTGCCCCGCATGGTCGCCGCGCAGGCAGGGCTGGAGACCCGGATGCTCCTGCGCAACGGCGAGCAGCTGCTCCTCACCATGATCATCCCGGCGGTGCTGCTGCTGCTCTTCAGCACGGTCGACGTCGTCGACACCGGACCCGGCCAGCGCGTCGACTTCCTCGCGCCCGGCGCCATGGCGCTCGCCGTCCTGGCCACCGCCTTCACCGGCCAGGCCATCGGCACCGGCTTCGACCGCCGCTACGGCGTGCTGAAGCGGCTCGGCGCCTCGCCGCTGCCGCGCGCCGGGCTGATGACGGCGAAGGCGGCGGCGGTGCTGGCCACGATCGCGCTGCAGCTCGTCCTCCTGACCGCCATCGCGCTGGCCCTCGGCTGGTCGCCGCGGGGCGGGGCCGGCGGTGCGCTCGCCGTGGTGCTGCTCGTCGCACTGGGCACGGCCGCGTTCTCCGGCCTGGGTCTGCTGATGGCGGGCACGCTGCGCGCCGAGGCGACGCTCGCCGCGGCGAACCTCGTCTTCGTCCTGCTGCTGGTGGCCGGCGGCGTGATCGTGCCGCTGGAGAAGTTCCCCGACGGCGCCCGCGCGGTGCTCGACGTGCTGCCGGTCGCGGCCCTGTCGGACGGACTGCGGGACGTCCTCCAGGACGGCGCCGGCATGCCGTGGGGCGACCTGGGGCTGCTGGCCGGCTGGGCGGTGCTGGGACTCGCGGCCGCCGCACGGTTCTTCCGCTGGGAGTGACCCGGCGCCGAGCGGCGGCGACGGGCGTACGGGAAGGTCCGCCTCACCCCTCGTGAAACCGCGCACAAGGGGCGGCATACGATAGGCGCCGTGCAGAACCCCCTCGCCCACATCGCCGAACGCTGGACCCCGACGCAGAAGACGGTCGAGCGCGCGACGCTCGCCGCACTGCTGATGAGCATCCTCATCGTCGTCACCGGGGGCGCCGTCCGGCTGACGGGCTCCGGGCTCGGCTGCGACACATGGCCCAAGTGCTCGAACGACAGCCTGCTGGCGACGTCCGAGATGGGCATGCACGGCGCCATCGAGTTCGGCAACCGGCTGCTCACGTACGTGCTGTGCGCCGCCGTCGGCTGGGCCATCGTCGCCGCCCGCGCCACCAAGCCGTGGCGCCGCGAGCTGACGCGGCTGGGCTGGGTGCAGTTCTGGGTGGTCATGGGCAACGCCGTCCTCGGCGGCGCCGCGGTGCTCACCGAGCTGAACCCGTACACCGTCGCCGCGCACTTCCTGCTCGCCACCGGGCTGATCACCATCACGTACCTCACCTGGCACCGCGCCCGCGAGGGCGACGGCGGGCCCGACCTGCTCGTCGGCGCCGTGGTGCGCCGGCTGACCCGGGCGCTGGTGGCGATGTCCGTCCTGCTGCTGGCCGCAGGCACCGTCGTAACCGGCACCGGGCCGCACGCGGGCGACTCCAGCGACGTGCCCCGGATGGGGTGGATCAGCTGGGACCACGCGGCGAAGCTGCACTCGTTCACGGCGTGGGCGGTGGTCGCCCTGACGATCGCGATCTGGGTGACGCTGAAGCTCGTCGACGGCCCGCCCGGGCCGCTGTCCCGCACCCGGGACCTCTTCTGGGTGCTGATGTCGCAGGCCGTCGTCGGCTACGCGCAGTACCTGACGGACGTGCCCGAATTCCTGGTCATGATCCACCTGTTGGGTTCGACGCTGGTGTGGATCGCGGTGCTGCGGGTGGTGGTCTCGCTGCGGCACCGGCCGGAGACCGTGCCCGCGGAGGCCCCGCCGCCGGCGGTGCCGGCGGGGGCACGGCCGGTGGGGTCCTCGGCCCCGTAGGCACCGCCGGCGAGGGCCCGCGGCGCCGGCGGGCGCTCCGCGGTCAGCCGGGCTTCTCGTCCGCCCCCGGCTTCTCGGTCGTCGTGTCCTTGGCGGTCTGCGGATCCTTCCCGTCGCCGCCGTCCGCGGCTGAATCGGCCTCGGCGGCCTCGGCGGCGGTGTCCGCACCGCCGGACTCCGCGGCGGCGTCCCCCGCCTCCGGCTCGCTCTCGGCCCCCGGCTCCGGCTCCGGCTCCGGCCGCGCAACGCCCGGGTTCGGCCCGCCGCCCACCTGCATTCCGGCCATCCGCGTCCACTCGTACGGGCCGGTCCGTACCCCCGCCGCCAGGTCGCCGTCGAAGTTCTCCTGGAGCGCCACCCCCGCGGCCTCGGCGGCCGCCGTCGCGCTCCCCATGCTCGGCGCCACCAGGTCGCCCCACGTACCGTCCGCGCCGACCAGCACCAGCCGGGCGCCCGGTTCGCCGAGGTAGGCGACCTGCCCCCGCGCGCCGCCGTGGCGGCCGGCGAAGGACTCGATCTGCCGGGTGAGCTTGCGGGTCCTGCGGTCGTCGTCGCTCATGCCGCAGATGCTACCCGCCGGTAAGTCGGCGCAGGAAGGGACTCAGCGCAGGAAGGGGTCCACGGCCACCGCGATGAACAGCAGCGACACATAGGTGATGGACCAGTGGAAGAGGCGCATCTCCTTGAGCTTCGCGCCCACGACCCCGCTCTTCGCCCGCCGCAGCAGTCCGTGCGCCTCGCGCAGCCACACCGCGCCGAGCACCGCGGCCACCACCGGGTAGAACCAGCCGGTGTAGCCCAGCGGCCACAGCAGCAGGGAGACGGCGACCATCACCCAGCTGTAGGCGACGATCTGCCGCGCCACGACCTTGTTCGATGCCACCACCGGCAGCATCGGCACCTTGACCCGTGCGTAGTCGTCCTTGACCTTCATCGACAGCGGCCAGTAGTGCGGCGGCGTCCAGAAGAACATCACCAGGAAGAGGATCAGCGAGGCCCAGGAGACGGAGTTCGTCACCGCGGACCAGCCGATGGCGACCGGCATACAGCCGGCGATGCCGCCCCAGACGATGTTCTGCGAGGTGCGCCGCTTCAGCAGCATCGTGTAGACGAGGACGTAGAAGAGGTTCGCGCCCAGGGCGAGCGCCGCCGACAGCGGGTTGACGAGTGTGGCGAACCACACCGTGGAGACCACCGTCAGCGCCAGGCCGAAGACCAGCGCCTCGGCCGGCCGGACCATGCCGGTCACCAGCGGCCGCTGTTCCGTGCGGTGCATCAGCGCGTCGATGTCCCGGTCCAGGTACATGTTCAGCGCGTTGGCACCGCCGGCGGAGAGGTAGCCGCCGATACAGGTGGCGAGCACCAGCCACAGGTCGGGCACGCCCTCTGCGGCCAGGAACATCACCGGAACGGTGGTGATGAGCAGCAGCTCGATGATGCGCGGCTTGGTCAGCGCCACGAACGCCTTGACCCGGGCACCGGTCGGCCGGTGCGCAGTGCCCTGCCCGAGTACCCCTGCGGGTCGGGATTCGACGGCCGTCACGGACACCTCTGCTCGCGGTCAAGGGATTTCTGTACGTCGTCACTGTAGACGCTGCGTATCGGCCCCCCGCGCGGGGGGTGCCCCGTGTTGGGGCGGTACGCAGCGGCCCCCGGGCGGGCGCGCGGGACGCCGTCCGGCAGGCGCAACCGGCCCGGCAACGGCAGTCTGGATACCAGCGGGATAGGCTCGAAGGCGCCCGGTGCTTTCCGGTCGCCGGAGTTCCCGACCGTGGAGAGAGGAGCCCTGAACAAGGGTGAGCACGAAGCCGACCACCGACTTCGAGTGGAACGAACTGGACGACCGCGCGGTGGACACCGCACGCGTTCTGGCCATGGACGCCGTACAGAAGGTCGGTAACGGCCACCCCGGCACGGCGATGAGCCTGGCCCCCGCCGCGTACACCCTCTTCCAGAAGGTGATGCGGCACGACCCCGCCGACCCGCAGTGGACCGGCCGGGACCGCTTCGTCCTCTCCGCGGGCCACTCAAGCCTGACCCTCTACACCCAGCTCTACCTGGGCGGGTTCGGCCTGGAGCTGGCCGATCTGGAGGCGTTTCGCACCTGGGGCTCGAAGACCCCCGGGCACCCGGAGTACGGGCACACCGCCGGCGTCGAGACGACGACCGGGCCGCTCGGCCAGGGCGTCGCGAACGCCGTCGGCATGGCGATGTCCGCGCGCTACGAGCGCGGCCTCTTCGACCCCGACGCCGCCCCCGGCTCCTCCCCGTTCGACCACCACATCTGGGTGATCGCGGGTGACGGCTGCCTCCAGGAGGGCATCTCGCACGAGGCGTCCTCGCTGGCCGGCCACCAGAAGCTGGGCAATCTCATACTGCTCTGGGACGACAACCACATCTCCATCGAGGGCGACACCGTCGCCGCCGTCTCCGAGGACACCGTCGCGCGCTACGAGGCGTACGGCTGGCACGTCCAGCGCGTCGAGCAGAAGCCGAACGGCGACCTCGACCCCGAGGCGCTGTACCGGGCGTTCCAGGAGGCCAAGGCCGTCACCGACCGGCCGTCCTTCATCGCCGCCCGCTCGATCATCGCCTGGCCGGCCCCGAACGCGCAGAACACCGAGGCCGCGCACGGCTCGGCGCTGGGTGCGGAGGAGGTCGCCGCGACCAAGCGGGTCCTCGGCTTCGACCCCGAGCGGGACTTCGAGGTCGACGGCGACGTGCTCGCGCACGCCCGCGCGCTGGGCGCGCGCGGCGCGGAGGCGCGCGCCGCGTGGGACAAGCGGTTCGCCGACTGGCGGCAGGCCAACCCCGAGCGCGCCGCCGAGTTCGACCGGATCCGCGCGGGCGAACTGCCCACGGGCTGGGCGGACAAGCTGCCGTCGTTCCCGGCCGGCAAGGCCGTCGCCACCCGCAAGGCGTCGGGCGAGGTGCTGAAGGCGCTCGGCCCGGTGGTGCCCGAGCTGTGGGGCGGCTCGGCCGACCTCGCCGGGTCCAACAACACCACCATTCCCGGCTCGACCTCCTTCCTGCCCTCGGACAACCCGCTGACCGACGCCGACCCGTACGGCCGGACCGTCCACAACGGCATCCGCGAGCACGCCATGGCCGCCGCCATGAACGGCATCACGCTGCACGGCAACACCCGTGTCTACGGCGGGACGTTCCTGGTCTTCTCCGACTACATGCGCAACGCGGTGCGGCTGTCGGCGCTGATGCACCTGCCGGTGACGTACGTGTGGACGCACGACTCCATCGGCCTCGGCGAGGACGGCCCGACCCACCAGCCGGTCGAGCACCTGACGAGCCTGCGCGCGATCCCCGGGCTGAACGTGGTCCGCCCCGCGGACGCCAACGAGACGGTGATCGCCTGGCGCGAGATCCTGCGCCGCTACACCAAGGAGTACGGCGTCGGCGCCCCGCACGGCCTGGCGCTGACCCGGCAGGGCGTGCCGACGTACGAGGCGAACGACGACACCGCCCGCGGCGGCTACGTGATGTTCGAGGCCGGGGGCGCCGGCGGCGAGGACGCCGAGCCGCAGGTCATCCTCATCGGCACCGGCTCCGAGGTGCAGCTCGCGGTCGCCGCCCGCGAGCAGTTGCAGGCCGAGGGCGTGCCGACGCGGGTGGTCTCGATGCCGTGCGTGGAGTGGTTCGACGAGCAGCCGCAGGACTACCGCGACGCGGTGCTGCCGCCCGCGGTCAAGGCCCGGGTGGCGGTCGAGGCGGGCGTCGGGATGACGTGGCAGCGCTTCGTCGGTGACGCCGGACACGTGGTCTCCCTGGAACACTTCGGCGCCTCCGCCGATTACAAGGTCCTGTTCCGCGAGTACGGGCTCACCGCCGACGCCGTCGCCGACGCCGCGCGGGAATCCCTGCGGGCCGGAAGTCGCTGACGCATACAGACGAAACGATGTCAGGAGATGCAATACCGATGACCGACGCACTCGAGCGCCTCTCCGGTGAAGGCGTCGCGATCTGGCTCGACGACCTGTCCCGCAAGCGCATCACGTCCGGCAACCTCGCCGAACTGATCGACGAGAGCCACGTCGTGGGCGTGACCACCAACCCCACGATCTTCCAGAAGGCCATCTCGGCGGGCGACGGCTACGACGGCCAGCTCACCGACCTCGCCACCCGCCGCGTCACCGTCGAGGAGGCCGTCCGCATGATCACGACGGCCGACGTACGCGACGCCGCCGACGTGCTCCGCCCGGTGTTCGACGCCACGGAGGGCCTGGACGGCCGGGTCTCCATCGAGGTCGACCCGCGGCTGGCGCACGAGACGGCCGCCACCGTCGCCGAGGCCAAGCAGCTCGCCTGGCTGGTCGACCGGCCCAACCTGTTCGTGAAGATCCCCGCCACCCGCGCGGGGCTGCCCGCGATCACCGAGGTGCTCGCCAGGGGCATCAGCGTCAACGTCACGCTGATCTTCTCCCTGGAGCGCTACCGCGAGGTGATGGACGCCTTCCTCGCCGGCCTGGAGCAGGCGAAGGCCGCGGGCCTGGACCTGGCGGAGATCCGCTCGGTCGCCTCGTTCTTCGTCTCCCGCGTGGACACCGAGGTCGACAAGCGGCTCGACGCCCTGGGCACCGCCGAGGCGAAGGCGCTGCGCGGCAGGGCAGCCGTCGCCAACGCCCGGCTCGCCTACGAGGCGTACGAGGAGGTCTTCTCCTCGGACCGCTGGCTCGCGCTGGAGAAGGCCGGCGGCCACAAGCAGCGCCCCCTGTGGGCGTCGACGGGCGTGAAGGACAAGGCGTACAAGGACACGCTCTACGTGGACGACCTGGTCGCCCCGGGGACGGTCAACACGATGCCGGAGTCCACGCTGCACGCCGTCGCCGACCACGGCGGGATCGAGGGCGACGCGGTGCGCGGCACCTACACCGAGGCCCGCGCCGACCTCGACGCCCTGGAGAAGCTGGGCATCTCGTACGACGAGGTGGTCGGTCTGCTGGAGGACGAGGGCGTGGAGAAGTTCGCGAAGTCCTGGACCGACCTGCTCGACTCCACCCGGGTAGAGCTTGAGCGCCGTGCACCGAAGGAGGCGTAGTCGACGGTGACCGGCTCTGACACCAACCCGCTGCGGGACCCGCAGGACCGGCGGCTGCCGAGGATCGCGGGCCCCTCGGGCCTGGTGATCTTCGGGGTCACCGGCGACCTGTCGCGCAAGAAGCTGATGCCCGCCGTGTACGACCTGGCGAACCGGGGGCTGCTGCCGCCGGGCTTCTCCCTCGTCGGCTTCGCCCGCCGCGAGTGGGAGGACGAGGACTTCGCGCAGGTCGTCCACGACTCGGTCAAGGAGCACGCGCGCACGCCGTTCCGCGAGGAGGTGTGGCAGCAGCTCTCCGAGGGCTTCCGGTTCGTCCAGGGCGACTTCGACGACGACGGGGCGTTCGAGCGGCTGCGCACCACCATCGAGGATCTGGACAAGGCCCGCGGCACGGGCGGGAACTTCGCGTTCTACCTCTCCGTGCCGCCGAAGTTCTTCCCGCTGGTCGTCAAGCAGCTCAAGGAGCACCGGCTGGCCGACCCGGCCGGCGACTCCTGGCGGCGCGCGGTCATCGAGAAGCCCTTCGGGCACGACCTGAAGAGCGCCGAGGAGCTCAACCGGATCGTCCACGAGGTCTTCGAGCCCGACCAGGTCTTCCGCATCGACCACTACCTCGGCAAGGAGACCGTCCAGAACATCCTGGCGCTGCGCTTCGCCAACACGATGTTCGAGCCGCTCTGGAACCGGTCGTACGTGGACCACGTGCAGATCACGATGGCCGAGGACATCGGCATCGGGGGCCGCGCCGGCTACTACGACGGCATCGGCGCCGCCCGCGACGTCATCCAGAACCACCTGCTGCAACTGCTGGCGCTGACCGCGATGGAGGAGCCGACGGCCTTCGACGCGCAGGCGCTGGTGGCGGAGAAGACCAAGGTGCTGGAGTCGGTGCGCCTGCCCGAGGACCTGGGCCGGCACACGGTCCGCGCGCAGTACACGGCCGGCTGGCAGGGCGGCGTGAAGGTGCGCGGCTACCTGGAGGAGGACGGCATCGACCCGCACTCCGGGACCGACACCTACGCCGCGATCAAGCTGGAGATCGACAACCGCCGCTGGGCGGGCGTGCCGTTCTACCTGCGCGCCGGCAAGCGGCTCGGCCGCCGGGTCACGGAGATCGCCGTCGTCTTCCAGCGGGCGCCGCACCTGCCGTTCGACACCACCGACACCAGGGAGCTGGGCCAGAACGCGCTGGTGATCCGCGTCCAGCCGGACGAGGGCATCACCGTGCGGTTCGGCTCCAAGGTGCCGGGCACGTCGATGGAGGTGCGGGACGTGACGATGGACTTCGCCTACGGCGAGTCCTTCACCGAGTCCAGCCCCGAGGCGTACGAGCGGCTGCTGCTGGACGTACTCCTCGGCGACGCGAACCTCTTCCCGCGGCCCCGGGAGGTCGAGCTGTCCTGGCAGATCCTCGACCCGATCGAGGAGCACTGGGCCAGGCACGGCAAGCCCGAGTCGTACACCTCGGGCACCTGGGGGCCGAAGGCGGCGGACGAGATGCTGGCACGAGACGGACGGAGCTGGCGGCGGCCATGAACATCGACCTCACCGAGACCACCTCGGCCCAGATCAACTCCGCGCTCGTGGGCGCCCGGCGGGCCACCGGCACGCCGGCGGTCGGCATGGTGCTGACGCTGGTGATAGTCACCGACGAGGGCAACCACTACGACGCGCTCAAGGCCGCCAGCCAGGCGTCCAAGGAGCACCCGTCGCGGATCCTGGTCGTCATCAAGCGGCCCGGCCGCTCGCCGCGCGAGCGCGCGCTGGCACGGCTGGACGCGGAGGTCCGCGTCGGCAACGAGACGGACACCGGCGAGACGGTGCTGCTGCGGCTGCACGGCGAGCTGGCGGGGCACCCGGAGAGCGTCGTGCTGCCGCTGCTGCTGCCGGACGCGCCGGTGGTGGTGTGGTGGCCGGAGGACGCGCCGGACAACCCGGCGGAGGACCTGCTCGGCAAGCTCGCCACCCGCCGCATCACGGACGCGGCGGCCTGCGAGGACCCGGTCGACGCGCTGCGCCGGCGGGCCACGGCGTACGCGCCCGGGGACACCGACCTGGCGTGGACGCGGATCACGCCGTGGCGCAGCGTGCTGGCGGCGGCGCTGGACCAGCGGCACGCGGCCATCGAGTCGGCGGTGGTGGAGGGCGAGGAGTACAACCCCTCCACGGAGCTGCTGGCGCTGTGGCTGGCGGAGCGGCTGCGGGTGCCGGTGGAGCGCACGGGCTCGCCGGGGCCGGGGCTGACCGCGGTGCGGCTGCTGACGACGGACGGCGTGATCTGCCTCGACCGGCCGAACGGCGCGCTGGCGGAGCTGGCGGTGCCGGGGCAGCCGGAGCGGCACGTGGCGCTCAAGCGGCGCACGACGGCGGAGCTGATCGCGGAGGAGCTGCGGCGGCTGGACCCGGACGAGGCGTACGCGCACGCGGTGGCGTTCGGCGTGGAGCGGCTGGCGCCGGCGGGTGCGGTGGAGGCGGATGTGGCGGAGGCGGAAGCCGGGGCCGGGACCGCGAAGAAGACCGCGCAGAAGAAGCAGCCGGCGAAGAAGGCGGCCGCGAAGTCGTCCTCGGCCAAGTCGTCGTGAGCGGGGCGCCGTGAGCACGCCGCAGATCGTCGTCCACCGGGACAAGGAGCTGATGGCCGAGGCGGCCGCCGCCCGGCTGATCACGAAGGTCGTGGACGCGCAGGCCGCCCGGGGCGCGGCGTCGGTCGTGCTCACGGGCGGCCGCAACGGCAACGGGCTGCTGGGTGCGCTCGCCGCGGCGCCGGCCCGGGACGCGGTCGACTGGTCGCGGCTGGACCTGTGGTGGGGCGACGAGCGCTTCCTGCCCCCGGGCGACCCCGACCGCAACGCGACCCAGGCGCGCGCGGCGCTACTGGACGCGGTGCCGCTCGATCCCGCGCGGGTGCACGAGATGCCGGCGGCGCAGGCGGAGTTCGGCGCCGACGCGGACGCCGCGGCGGCGGCGTACGCGCGTGAACTGGCCGCCGCGGCCCGGCCGGAGGACCACGGGCCGGTCCCGGCGTTCGACGTGCTGCTGCTGGGCGTGGGCCCGGACACGCACGTCGCGTCGCTCTTCCCGGAGCTGCCGGGGGTACGGGAGACGGAGCGCACGGTCGTCGGCGTCCACGGGGCGCCGAAGCCGCCGCCGACGCGGATCTCGCTGACGCTGCCGGCGATCAGGGCGGCACGGGAGGTGTGGCTGCTGGCGGCGGGCGAGGACAAGGCCCGCGCGGCGGCGATGGCCCTGTCGGGCGCGGGCGAGATCCAGACCCCGGCGGCGGGCGCCCGCGGCCGGGCCCGCACCCTCTGGCTCCTGGACCGCCCCGCCGCGGCCCTGCTCCCGCCGACGCTGTACCCCCCGGCGTCACCGTAGCGGGAGGGAAAGCCCCCGACCGGACTCCGGCCCCGGGCAGCGGTGCGGTCGGCAGGGCGCACAGGCCCGGACCGGTCTCGCGTCAGGGCAGGGCGCGGGCCAGCGCCACCGCGCCGGCCAGGCCGTCGGGGACCGGGGCCGGGGTCACGTCGTACGCGCGCATGCGGGCCGTGAAGCGGGACAGGAGGGGGCCCGCGGGGGCGAGGAGGGCGCCGGTGGTGACCAGGGGCTCGCCCGGCGCCGGGGTGAGCACCGAGACCGTCTCCGCGAGGTGGTCGGCCGCCTCGTCCAGGATCGCCGCGGCCACCGCGTCACCGGCCTCCGCGGCCCGTACGACCACGGGGCACAGCCGCGCGATCTCCACCGGCGCCCCCGCGAACCCGGCGTCCACCAGCGCGATCCGCGCCACCGGGTCCCCTGCGGAACCGCGCGGCCCCGCGGCCGGGTCCCGCTCCCGCAGGCGCCCCACTCCCGGATCCGCCGCGGCCTCGTCCGCACCACCCGCCGGTGTGGAAGCCTCCGCGCTCTCCCCTCGCGTCCCCGGTCCTCCCCCGCCCGTCGCCTCCGTGAGCAGCCCCACCAGCGCCGTCGCCGGGCCCCGGCCGTCCAGGGACCGCAGCGCGGCCCGCAGCGCCTGCCGGGCGATCCAGAAGCCGCTGCCCTCGTCGCCCAGGAGCCAGCCGTGGCCGTCGATCGTCCTCGTCTGCCGCCGGGCCGTGATCCGGGCCGCCGCCGCACCCGTGCCGGCGATCGCCACCACCCCCGACGACGGCGCGCCCGGGCCGGCCGCGAAGGCGATCTCCGTGTCGCCGCGCACCTGCACCGGCACCGGCCCCATCCCGCCCCGGCGCAGCGCCGTGCGCAAGGCCGCGTACGCCGCCCGCGTGCCCGTGTCGTCCGGGTTGCGGGGCTCCGCCCCGGCGACCCCCGCGACCACCGACGCGACCCGCCCCGGACCCGCCGCCTCCGCCAGCGGCGCCAGGCACGCCGTCAGCCGGGACGCCAGCACCTCCGGCGGCACCGCGCGCGGGTTGCCCGCGCCCGCGGACGCCGTACGCAGCATCCCGCCTCCCGCCGAGCGCGCGAGTGCCGCGCGGATCCTCGTCCCGCCCACGTCGATGCCGATGACCAGTTTCTCCACTGCCCGCTCCCGGTGGTCGGCCCCGCGCCGCGCCCTTGACGTGCCGTGCGCGACTGCCTGAGATTGACCCCGCGTACGGCATGTTGTCCAGACCACTCCCGGGAGCACCGATGAGCCTCAAGCCGATCAGCGCAGCCGCCTTCACGGCCGCGGCCCTGACCTCACTCCGGAAGGTCGCGGAGGGGCAGCGCGCCGAGGTCGGCGCCGCCGCGACGGTGTTCGCGGACGCGCTGGGCGGCGACGGCGTGATCCAGGCGTTCGGCACCGGCCATTCCGAGTCGCTGGCGACCGAGATCGCCGGCCGCGCCGGGGGCTTCGTGCCGACGAACAAGATCGCCCTGCGGGATCTCGTGATCCACGGCGGCGAGCCCCCCGCGCTGCTCTCCGACGCCAAGCTGGAGCGCGACCCCGCCACCGCCCGCCGGCTGTACGAACTGGCCGCGCCGCACCCCGCGGACGCCTTCGTCATCGCCTCGAACTCCGGCATCAACGGCTGCGTCGTGGAGATGGCCGCCGTCGTCAGGGAACACGGCCACCCGCTCGTCGCGATCACCTCGCTGTCCCACGGCAGCCGCGCCGAGTCCCGGCACCCCTCCGGCAAGCGGCTGACCGACCACGCCGACGTGGTGCTCGACAACGGCGCGCCCTTCGGCGACTCCGTGCTCACGCTGCCCGGCGGCGGCACGGCCTGCGCGGTGTCGTCGATCACCGGCGCCCTGCTCGTGCAGCAGGTCGTCGCCGAGGCGATCCGGCTGCTGGTGGAGCGCGGCGCGACGCCGCCGGTCTACCTGTCGGCGAACATCCCCGAGGGCGACGCGCACAACGCCGCCCTGGAGGCCCGCTACGCGGGCCGGATCCGCCGCGGGGCGTAGCGCAGCAGCACCAGCGCCGAGTCGTCGTGCAGCTCGGGCGCCCAGTCCGCGAGGTCGCGCCGCAGCGCCGCCAGCACCTCCGCGGGCGGGCGCTCGCGCGGGGCGCGGGCGTAGCGCTCCGCCAGCGGGAAGAACTCGCCCGCCGCGCTGCGCGCCTCCAGCACGCCGTCGGTGGCCAGCAACAGCTCGTCGCCCTCGGCGAGCGCGATGACGGTCTCCTCCGCGTCCTGCAGGGACCGCGACAGGCCGAGGCCCAGCGGCGGGCCGCCGTGCAGGTCGGTCTCGCGTACGCGGCCCGCGGCGCTGCGGAGCAGCGGCGGGGGGTGGCCGTGGTTGAGGGCCCGGCACAGGCCCTCCGCGGAGATCGTCAGCAGCAGCACGGTGGCGAAGTCCTCGGGGCCGCCGTCGCGCGCCAGGCTACGGTCGATGCGGGCGGCGATCCGGTCCAGCTCCGGCTCCTCGTGCGCGGCCTCGCGGAAGACGCCGATGGCCATGCCGGTGGTGCGGACGACGCCGAGGCCGTGGCCGCGTACGTCGCCGATGAGGACGCGGACGCCCCAGCGGGTGTGGATCACCTTGTAGAAGTCGCCGCCGATCATCGCCTCGTCCGCGGCGGAGCGGTAGGAGTGCGCCACGTCCAGCGGCCCGGCGCGGGCGGGCGGCACGGGCAGCAGGGCCTGCTGGGCGACGTTGGCGACCCGGGTGACGCTGGTGAGCCGCCGCTCGCGGACGAGGCGCTCGCGGTACACGACGAGCCCGACCACGGTGGCGCAGCCGATGGCGACGATGCCCGACCAGAAGCCGAGGTCGAGCTGCCTGAAGTTCCACCAGCTCAGCGCGGTGCCGAGGAGCAGCGCCCCGGCGCCGGCGACGAGGATCGCCCGCCGGGTGCCGTTGACCGCGACGAACACGGGCACCACGGCGAACATCGCCTCCATCGTGTGGCCCTGGGCCGCCGCGATGTCCACGGCGGTGGCGCCCGCGAGGAAGACCCCCGCGACCCAGTAGGAGGTCCCGCGCAGCCACCGCATCTCTCCAGGCTGCCGCGCGGGACCCCGCCCCGCGAGCCGAACGCCGCCGAACGCCGCAGGTCAGCGCCCCTCGGCGGGTCTCGGTACGGTCAGCGCCCCCTCAGCGCCCGGTAGGCGTCGACCAGCGCGAGGGTCGAGCCGTCCAGCCCGTCGACCTCCGTGCCGTCCGTGAGCGCCGGCTCCAGCCGCTTGGCCAGCACCTTGCCCAGCTCGACGCCCCACTGGTCGAAGGAGTCGATGTCCCACACCGCGCCCTGCACGAAGACCTTGTGCTCGTAGAGCGCGACGAGCTGCCCCAGCACCGAGGGCGTGAGGCCGTCGGCCAGGATCGTCGTCGTCGGGTGGTTGCCCGGGAACGTCCGGTGCGGCACCTGCGCCTCGGGCACGCCCTCGGCCGCCACCTCCGCCGCCGTCTTGCCGAAGGCGAGCGCCTGTCCCTGGGCGAAGAGGTTGGCCATCAGCAGGTCGTGCTGCCCGGTCAGCTCGCCCAGCTCGGGGACCGGCCGGGCGAAGCCGATCAGATCGGCGGGGATCATCTTGGTGCCCTGGTGGAGCAGTTGGTAGTACGCGTGCTGGCCGTTGGTGCCGGGGGTGCCCCAGACCACGGGTCCCGTCTGCCAGCCGACGCGCTCGCCGTCGCGGTCGGTGGCCTTGCCGTTGGACTCCATGTCGAGCTGCTGGAGGTAGGCGGTGAACTTCGACAGGTAGTGGCTGTACGGGAGCACGGCGTGCGACTGCGCGTCGAAGAAGTTGCCGTACCAGATGCCGAGGAGCCCCAGCAGCAGCGGCGCGTTCTCCTCCGGCGGCGCGGTGCGGAAGTGCTCGTCGACGAGCCGGAAGCCGGCCAGCATCTCGCGGAAGGCGGTCGGGCCGATGGCCACCATCAGGGACAGGCCGATGGCCGAGTCGAACGAGTAGCGCCCGCCGACCCAGTCCCAGAACTCGAACATGTTGTCCGTGTCGATGCCGAACTCGGCGACCTTCGCCGCGTTGGTCGACAAGGCGACGAAGTGCTTGGCGACCGCCTCGTCGCCGGCGTCCAGGCCCGCCAGCAGCCAGCGCTTCGCGGCGGTGGCGTTGGTGATCGTCTCGATCGTGGTGAAGGTCTTGGAGGCGATGACGAACAGCGTGGTCTCGGGGTCGAGGTCGCGCACGGCCTCGTGCAGGTCGGCGCCGTCGACGTTGGAGACGAAGCGCACGGTCAGATCCCGCTGGGTGTACGCGCGCAGCGCCTCGTACGCCATGGCCGGGCCCAGGTCGGAGCCGCCGATGCCGACGTTGACGACGGCGCGGACCGGCTTGCCGGTGTGGCCGCGCCAGTCGCCCGAGCGGACCCGGTCGGCGAAGATGGTCATCCGGGTCAGCACGTGGTGCACGCCGGGCACCACGTCCACGCCGTCCACCTCGACGGACTCGGCGCTGGGCGCGCGCAGCGCGGTGTGCAGCACGGCGCGGTCCTCGGTGATGTTGATCTTCTCGCCGCGGAACATGGCGTCGCGCAGCCCGGCGACTCCGGTCGCGGCGGCGAGTTCGCGCAGCAGGCGCAGCGTCTCCTCGGTGACGAGGTGCTTGGAGTAGTCCAGGTAGAGATCGCCGACACGGAGCGTGTACCGGCGGCCGCGCTCGGGGTCGGCGGCGAACAGCTCGCGCAGGTGCGTGGCGCCGAACTCCTCGCGGTGCTTGGCGAGTGCGTGCCACTCGGGGGTCTGGTCGAGCCTGGTGCGTGACGTGGTGTCGGCCATGCCGTCCAACCTAATTGATCCCGGAGCGCGCCGCCGGTCCGAGCGCGAGCACCCCGAGGCCGGTCAGCAGGGCCGCGGCCAGCGCCGGCGTGTTCTGCCCGAGCGCGCCGGCGAGCACCCCGCCGAGCACGGCCCCCAGCGGCACCACGGAGATCGACACGGTCCGGAAGGCCGCGCCGGTCCGGCCGATGGCCCCGGCCGGGCTGCGCCGCTGCAGGACGGTGATCTCGGTGGCGGTCCAGAGCATCCCGGCGAAGCCGAGGACGGCGAGCGCGGCGCCGGCCGCGGGGAGACTGCGTACGGTGCCGAAGGCCGTCAGGCACGCCGCCTGGGCGAGGCCCGCCCAGACCAGGGTGCGCGGGGCGCCGAGGGCGGCGGCGACCCGGCCGGCGGCCATACCGCCGGTGACGCTCCCGATGCCGTACGCGGTGAGCGCGAGGGCGTACCCGGTGGTGCCCGCGCCGAGCCAGCCCGTCAGGTGCAGCACGAGGGTGGCGACGAGGGCGCCGAAGCCGGTGTTGGCGACGACGGTGGCCGCGCAGACGCCCCGGAGCACCGGATCGGCCCACAGGGCGCGCAGCCCGTCGGCGACGTCCCGGCGCAGCGGCGTCCCGGAGCGCTCGGCGGGCGGCCGGGGCCGGTGCGGCAGACCGGCGACCAGGACGGCGGCCAGCAGGTACGAGGCGGCGTCCACGGCGTACGGCACGGCCGCCCCGGCGCCGACGAGCACGGGCACCAGCGGCGTACCGGCGAAGCGGTGCACGGCCTCCTGGCCGGCCAGCAGCCGCCCGTTCGCGGTGCCGAGCGCCGCGGTGGGCACGACGGCGGGCAGCAGGGCGGTGGCGGCGTTGTCGAAGACGGTCTGCAGCGCGGTGAGCGCGAAGGCGAGGACGAGGAGCAGGGCGATGCCGGCCCGGTCCAGCCACACCGCGAGCGCGAACGCGGCCATCAGGAACCCGCGCAGCACGTCCGTGATCCACATCGCGCGCCGCTGGTCCACCCGGTCGGCGATCGCGCCGCCGATCAGCCCGAAGAGCAGCCAGGGCAGGAAGCCGCAGGCGGTGACGAGCGCGACGAGCAGCGTGGAGTCGGTCAGCTCGACGGCGAGCAGCGGCAGCGCGGCGCCCCGCAGGGCGTCGCCGAAGCGGGAGACGACGGCGGCGGACCACAACCGTCCGAACCCCCCGCGCCAGGTCGGTGCCGCGGTGTGCCGCGGGTGGACGGTCTCGGGTCGCATGCCGGGACCGTAGGTACGCGCGTCCTCAGGGCACCTCGGGCGGTTGCCCTATCCGCCGCCTCAGATCGGGCGGCCGGTCCTGCGGCGGAACGGCTCGGCGCACTACGGCGCACTGCCGGTGCCGGGAAAGGGGTGGAGGCCGCCGGCGCGGCTCGGGCGGCTCGGCGCTGTGCCGGGGGCCGCCCGTGAGCTCGGCCGGGGTCAGATCTCGCCGCGGAGCTTGGCGAGGGCCTCGGCGAGGATGGCCTCGCCGTCGGCGTCGCTGCGCCGCTCGCGCACGTACGCGAGGTGCGTCTTGTAGGGCTCGGTGCGGGGCGGGTCCGGCGGGTTGTCCGGGTCCTGGCCCGCCGGGAAACCACAGCGCGGGCAGTCCCAACTGTCCGGGATCTGTGCGTCGGTGGCGAAGCTGGGTCGGGTCTCGTGCCCGTTGGAGCACCAGAAGGAGACGCGCAGGCGTGGCGCTGACTCGCCTCGCTCCGCCTCCCCCATCGGCCCGGCGCCGACCCGGCTTCCACGGATCGCGTTGCCACTTGCCACGGTCGTAACTCCCTGCGTGAAATGCGGCGAGGCATCGTCGGCGACCCCGCCGCGGGCGCCCTAGTCTACGTACCGCCAGTCGCCGTGGTGGCTCAGCTGTCGAACTTCATCAGCAGGCCCAGCACCACGATGATGGCGAACCAGATCAGGCCGACGACCACGGTGATCCGGTCCAGGTTGCGCTCGGCGACGGAGGAGCCGCCGACGGAGGACTGCATGCCGCCGCCGAACATGTCGGACAGGCCGCCGCCCTTGCCCTTGTGCATGAGGACGAGCATCATCAGCAGCCCGCTGAAGATGATCAGGGCGATGGAGAACGCCACGGTCACGGCTTTTTCCAACTCTCTCGGTGACGGACGGATACGTAAGGGGGCCGGTGCAGTCATTCTGCGTGACCGGCCCCCGACAGCCTACGACGAACAGGCGGCCCGGGCCTACTCCCCGGATCGGGGGAAGCGGCCCGGAGCCGCGGACCTCACTGGTCGCGGAAGCGGACGATCTTGACGAACTCGTCGGCGTCCAGCGAAGCGCCGCCGATCAGCGCGCCGTCCACGTCGGGCTGCGCCATGATCGCCGCGACGTTGCCGCTCTTGACGGAGCCGCCGTACTGGATGCGCACCGCGGCCGCCACCTCCTCGCCGTACAGCTCGGCCAGCCGCTGCCGGATCGCGCCGCAGACCTCCTGCGCGTCGTCCGGGGTGGCGACCTCGCCGGTGCCGATGGCCCACACCGGCTCGTAGGCGACGACGATGTTCTCCGCGTCCTCCGCGGAGACGCCCTTCAGCGCCCCGTCGAGCTGCGCGAGGGTGTGCGCGACCTGGTCGCCGGCCTTGCGCACCTCCAGGCCCTCGCCGATGCACAGGATCGGCGTGATGCCGTACTTGAACGCGGCCTTGACCTTGGCGTTGACGAGCGCGTCGTCCTCGCCGTGGTACTGCCGCCGCTCGGAGTGGCCGACGACGACGTACGTGCAGTGGAGCTTGGCCAGCATCGGGCCCGCGATGTCGCCCGTGTACGCGCCGGCGTCGTGCGGCGAGATGTCCTGGGCGCCGTACTTGATCTTGAGCTTGTCGCCGTCCACGAGCGTCTGCACCGAGCGCAGATCGGTGTACGGCGGCAGGACCGCGACCTCGACGGCCTCGTAGTCCTTGTCGTGGAGCGCGAAGGCGAGCTTCTGGACGTGCGCGATGCCCTCAAGGTGGTTGAGGTTCATCTTCCAGTTGCCCGCCATGAACGGGATACGGGTCGGCTTGTCGTTCATCGTTACGGGTCAGTCCTCCAGTGCGGCGAGGCCGGGGAGCGTCTTGCCCTCGAGGTATTCGAGGCTGGCGCCGCCACCGGTCGAGATGTGGCCGAACGCATTCTCGTCGAAGCCCAGGATGCGCACGGCGGCGGCGCTGTCACCGCCGCCGACGACGGTGAACGCGGAGCTGTCCACCAGTGCCCGCGCGACCGCGCGGGTGCCGTCGGCGTAGTCGGGGTGCTCGAACACGCCCATCGGCCCGTTCCAGAAGACCGTGGCGGCGTCGGCGATCTTCGAGGCGAAGAGGCGGCCGGACGCCGGGCCGATGTCCAGCCCCATCACGTCGGCGGGGATGGCGTCGGCCGGTACGGTCACGGGCTCGGTCGGCGCCTGCGCCTTGACGTCCGGGAACTCCCGGGCGGCGACCACGTCGACGGGGAGCACGAACTCCACGCCGAGTTGCTCGGCCCGCGCCAGGTACTCGCGGACCGCGGGCACCTGCTCCTCCTGCAGCAGGCTGGAGCCGACCTCGTACCCCTTGGCCTTGAGGAAGGTGTACGCCATGCCGCCGCCGATGAGGATGCGGTCGGCCTTCTCCAGCAGGTGGTCGATGACCCCGAGCTTGTCGGAGACCTTGGCGCCGCCGAGCACGACCGCGTACGGCCGCGCGACGTCCTCGGTGAGCTTGCGCAGGACGCCCACCTCGGCGGCGATGAGGTAGCCGACATAGTGCGGCAGCCGGGCGGGCAGGTCGTACACCGAGGCGTGCTTGCGGTGGACGGCGCCGAAGCCGTCGCCCACGTACACGTCGGCCAGTTGGGCCAGCTCGTCCGCGAACGCGCCGCGCCCGGCGTCGTCCTTCGCGGTCTCGCCGGGGTTGAACCGCAGGTTTTCGAGCAGCGTGACCTCGCCGTCGCCGAGCCCGGCGACGGTGGCCTTCGCGCTCTCGCCCACGGTGTCCGTGGCGAACTCCGTCTTCTTCGCGGAGTCCCCGAGCAGTTCGCCCAGCCGGCGCGCCACCGGCGCGAGCGAGAACGCCGGGTCCGGCGCACCCTTGGGGCGGCCGAGGTGGGAGGCGACGACCACCCGGGCACCGGCCTCGGCCAGCTTGGCGATCGTCGGGACGACGGCGCGGATGCGGCCGTCGTCGGTGATGGTGGTGCCGTCCAGCGGCACGTTGAGGTCCGCGCGGACGAAGACCCGCTTGCCGGCGATGCCTTCGCCGAGGAGGTCGTCGAGCGTCTTCATCAGGACTCCTGCATCACTGCTGACACCGCCCGCGCGCCGCCGGGGAGCGGCGCGCGCGGCGGCCTGGTCGTCGGAACGAGCGAGGGCCCGCCGCCGTGCGACGGCCGGGCCCCGGCCCACCTGCGCTGCCGGGAAGCCGCGGCTCCCCGGCTGCCGCCCGGCCTGGCCGGCGCGGCGCGGGCGTCGCGCTCAGAGGCGCTCGCCGACGAAGGTGGTGATGTCGACCAGACGGTTGGAGTAGCCCCACTCGTTGTCGTACCAGCCGACGATCTTGACCTGCTTGCCCTGCGCCATCGTCAGCAGGGAGTCGAAGGTGCAGGACGGCGCGGTGTTGACGATGTCCGAGGAGACGATCGGGTCCTCGGTGTACTCCAGGATGCCCTTGAGCTGGCCCTCGGCGGCCTTCTGGTACGCGGCGTTGACCTCGTCCCTGGTGACCTCGCGGCTCAGTTCGACCACCAGGTCGGTGACCGAGCCGGTGGGCACCGGCACGCGCATCGCGATGCCGTCCAGCTTGCCCTTGAGCTGCGGCAGGACGAGCGCGGTGGCCTTCGCGGCGCCGGTGGTGGTCGGGATGATGTTCTCGGCGGCGGCGCGGGCGCGGCGCAGATCCTTGTGCGGGAAGTCCAGGATCCGCTGGTCGTTGGTGTAGGCGTGGACGGTGGTCATCATGCCCTGCACGATGCCGAAGTTCTCGTCCAGCACCTTCGCCATCGGCGCGACGCAGTTCGTCGTACACGAGGCGTTGGAGATGATGTGGTGGGTGGCCGGGTCGTAGGAGTCCTCGTTGACCCCCATCACGATGGTGATGTCCTCGCCCTTGGCGGGCGCGGAGATGATGACCTTCTTGGCCCCCGCGTCCAGGTGCTTCTGCGCGTCCGCGGCCTTGGTGAAGATGCCGGTGGACTCGATGACCACGTCCACGCCCAGGTCACCCCAGGGCAGGTTCGCCGGGTCGCGCTCGGCGAGCATCCTGATGGGGCGGCCGTCGACGGTGATGGCGTCGGCGGTGTGGCTCACCTCGGCCTTGAGCTTGCCGAGCAGGGTGTCGTACTTCAGCAGGTGTGCGATGGTCGCGGCGTCACCCAGGTCGTTGAACGCCACGACCTCGATGTCCGCACCCTGCTCCAGGATGGCGCGGAAGTAGTTGCGGCCGATGCGGCCGAAGCCGTTGATGCCTACGCGGATCGTCACGAACCGATCTCCTCGTTGGTACGCCGGTCCTTCATCGACCGGTGCTCTGACTGGGAATCCCCGACCACTGCCGACCCTACCGCTTCCGCACCCGCGTGGCGGCCCGGACCCCGCCGGTGACGCGGACCGCGGCCCGTACCCCCCGGTAGGGCTACGGGCCGCCGCCGTGATCCGGCGTCGTCGCCGGTCAGCGGGCCTGTGTCAGCGCCTCAGATGGGACAGTGCGCGGCTCAGAAGAGCGGCGCGCGCGGGCTTGTCGGCGACGTGCTCGACCCCGAAGCCGACGAGGACGGTGTCGCGGGTGGAGACGGCCGCGTAACTCTCGAAGAGCTTGCCGGAACGGCCCAGTCGGCGTCGGCCGCGGGGCTGCCGGGCGGCGGCCCCGGCGCCGTCCAGGCGCCGAGTCCGGTCTCGAAGCCCTCCGTGTCGCGCTCGGCGCCGCCGACCACCACGGCGGTGTCGTCGGCGAAGAGACCGCTGCCGCCGGTGCCCGGGTCGGTGACGTACGACAGGGACAGCTCGACCTGCTTGCCGGCGTAGGCGGAGAGGTCGTACGAGACCTCCCGCCAGCCGCCGGAGGAGTCGGTCAGGCCGTGCCAGGCGCCGCTGGTGCCGCTCGCGGTGCAGCCGTCCTGGCCCTGGGTGAGGTACTGGCGCAGGAACGGGTGCGCCTGGATGAAGAAGCCCTGGCCGCACTCCTCGGGCACCCGGTCCGTGGTGGCACCGCCGGCCTCCGGCAGCGTCGTCCAGTCGTCCCCGCCCGCGGTACGGGCCTCCAGCAGCACGAAGTCGTAGCCCTCCTCGGTGTCCCGGTTGAGCGCCGTGCGCAGCGCGGGCGCCTCGGCGGCGGTGACACCGGTGAGGTCCACGGTGCGGCGATCGCCATCCACTCGCCCTCGTACGGCGCGTAGGGGTTGACGCCGCCCTCGTACGCCCCGGCCTGGGCGGAGGCGAACTGCGGGAAGTCCGCGGGCGGCAGCGCGTCGGAGGTGACGGTGTACGCGCCGGCGCCGTCCAGCGGGTTGCCCGCGGCGTCGCCGAGGCCGCCGGCCGTGCCGCCGAGCGCGCCCGCGCCGGTGAAGCCGTCGGGGCCGACGGTGGCGGAGCGGGAGTAGGCGCCCAGGTAGTACTGGGTCAACTGCCCGGCCCTGCGGGGCCGGTTGCGGGTAGGTCCCCGCTGGCTGTGGGGTTGCCTCCCGCGTCTGAGCCGTTCAGCCTATGGGCCGGACGGCTGGGACGCGTGACTCACGCCCCGCAGTCCACACGGCCTGGCCTCTGCGGGCGAGGACGTGGGACGCGTTCCGGTCGGCGTGCGCAACGACGCCGCACGACCGGCAAGCGAATCGGGCCTGGGAGGTGCGGTTGCGACGATCGACACGTCCGCACCGCGCGCACTCGTGGGAGGAGTGGGCTGGGTCTACGAACACGAGTGGGACACCGGCCCGCCGCGCCTTGTAGACGATGAAGTGTGCGAGTTGGGCGAAGGCCCAGGAGTGAAATGCGACCCTCCCCCAGCCTTCGGCCGGGCGGTGCCCCCAGGGCTTGCGGAGCCGTACCCGGGCGCGGATGCCCTGAGGTCCTCCAGGGACAGGCCGCGTCCGGTGCGTTCAGCCTCGGTCACGATCGCTTTGGCGGTGATGTGGTTGATATTCCTGACGTGCCGCCGTTCGCGGCGGGAGCGTTCCTTCAGCCGACGCCTGGCGGACAAGGCGGCTGATACGAGGATCGCACTGGCTCTTCGCTCATGTGCCCCTCTTTGGGTCGTCTGTCTCGTGGACGAACAGCAGTCAGGCTGCGGGGTGCTCATGTCCGCGTCAAGATGCCGGAGAGGTGAAGAAGCCGCGGTGCGGCCGCGGTTGAGGGGTGTTCGGGGGCGGCGCCGGACGCCGCCGGGCGGGGCGGGCGTCAGCCCACCATCTCCTCCGTGAGGTTCGCCTCCGTGCCCGGGATACCCAGGTCGCCGGCCCGCTTGTCGGCCATGGCGAGCAGCCGGCGGATACGCCCCGCGACCGCGTCCTTCGTCAGCGGGGGGTCGGCGAGGGCGCCCAGCTCCTCCAGCGACGCCTGCTTGTGCTCCATGCGCAGCCGGCCGGCCGCCGCCAGGTGCTCCGGCACCTCGTCGCCGAGGATCTCCAGCGCCCGCTGCACGCGTGCGCCGGCTGCGACCGCCGCGCGGGCGGAGCGGCGCAGGTTGGCGTCGTCGAAGTTGGCCAGCCGGTTGGCCGTGGCGCGCACCTCACGGCGCATCCGGCGCTCCTCCCAGGCGAGTACCGACTCGTGCGCCCCGAGCCGGGTGAGCAGGGCGCCGATGGCGTCCCCGTCCCGTACGACGACGCGGTCCACGCCGCGCACCTCGCGGGCCTTGGCCGGGATGCTGAGCCGGCGGGCGGCGCCGACCAGGGCGAGGGCCGCCTCCGGGCCCGGGCAGGTGACCTCCAGCGAGGAGGAGCGGCCGGGCTCGGTCAGCGAGCCGTGGGCGAGGAAGGCGCCACGCCAGGCGGCCTCGGCGTCGCAGGTGGCGCCGGAGACGACCTGCGGGGGCAGCCCGCGGATGGGCCGCCCGCGGCCGTCGACCAGGCCCGTCTGCCGGGCCAGTTGCTCACCGCCGGCGACCACGCGGACCACGTACCGGCTGCTGCGGCGCAGCCCGCCGGGAGCCATGACGATCATCTCGGAGCCGTGCCCGAAGATCTCCAGGATGTCCTTCTTCAGCCGCCGCGCCGCGATGCCGGTGTCCAGCTCGGCCTCGATCACGATGCGGCCGCTGACGAGGTGCAGTCCGCCGGCGAACCGCAGCGTGGCCGAGACCTCCGCCTTGCGGCAGCACGTCCGGGTCACGGGGAGCCGCGAGATCTCGTCCTTCACCGCTGCCGTCATCGCCATGGCCCGATCCTTCCATGCATCCGAAAAATACGGTCGTACGCGGCGGCCAGCAGCTCCGGATCGTGCCGGGGAGTCCCGTCGGTCCGCGCCACCGGCGCCAGCTCGACCGAGCCCTCAAGCTCTTTCGCAGCCTCGCGCAACCCGTCGCGCTCTGCCGCACCGGGCACTGCATCCTTGTCGGCCAGCACCACGTCGAGGGCGAGTTTAGGGGCGTGTCGTCGCAAAACCTCCAAATGACGCCGCGGGGAAAATCCGTCCGTTTCCCCCGGCTGCGGAGCGAGGTTCAGGGACAGGACCTTGCGGGCCTTGGTCTCCACCAGGGCCTGGCGCAGGTCCGGCACCAGCAGGTGCGGAATGACGGAGGAGAACCAGGAGCCCGGGCCGAGCACCACCCAGTCCGCCTCGCGGACGGCCTCGACGGCGGCCGGGACGGCCGGCGGGTCGGCGGGCACCAGGTAGACCTGCTGCACCTCACCGGGGGTGAGGGCCACGGTGGCCTGGCCGGCCACGGTGGTGACCGCCTCCGGCAGCTCCGGCGCGTGGCCGCGTACGTCGGCGCGCAGCTCCAGGGGCACCGCGGACATGGGCAGCACCCGGCCGTGCGCGCCCAGGAGCGTACCGACCAGGTCGAGGGCCGCGACGTGGTCGCCGAGCTGCTCCCAGAGCGCGACGATCAGCAGATTGCCGACGGCGTGGTCGTGCAGCTCGCCCTGGCTGGTGAACCGGTGCTGGATGACGCGGGACCAGGTCTGGCCCCAGTCGTCGTCGCCGCAGAGCGCCGCCAGCGCCTTGCGCAGGTCGCCCGGCGGCAGCACGCCCAGCTCGGCGCGGAGCCGGCCGGACGAGCCGCCGTCGTCGGCGACCGTGACGACGGCGGTGAGATCGCCGGTGATCCGGCGCAGCGCGGCGAGGGAGGCCGACAGGCCCATCCCCCCGCCGAGCGCGACCACCTTCGGCTGCGAACCGGGTCTGCGGGCGCCCCGGCGACGCAGCCGGAGGTTCCGGCCACCGGCGATCCGGCTCACTCGCGCCCCATGTCCCGGTGGACGACGACGGTCTCGATGCCGTCCGAGGCGAGCCGGCGGGCCAGCCGCTCGGACATCGCGACGGAGCGGTGCTTGCCGCCGGTGCAGCCGACGGCGACGGTCACGTACCGCTTGCCCTCGCGCCGGTAACCCTCGGTGACCAGGTGCATCAGCTCCGCGTAGCCGTTGAGGAACTCCTTGGCGCCGGGCTGGTTGAAGACGTACTGCGCGACGTCCTCGTTGAGCCCGGTGAACTGGCGCAGCTCGGGGACCCAGTGCGGGTTCGGCAGGAAGCGGCAGTCCACCACCAGGTCGGCGTCCACCGGCAGGCCGTACTTGTAGCCGAAGGACATCACCGTGGCGCGCAGCTCCGGCTCCTCGCCCCCGGCGAACTGGGCGTCCATCTTCGCGCGCAGCTCGTGCACGTTCAGGCTGGAGGTGTCGATGACCAGGTCGGCGTCGCCGCGCAGCTCGCGCAGCAGGTCGCGCTCGGCGGTGATGCCGTCGAGGATGGTGCCGTCGCCCTGCAGGGGGTGCGGGCGGCGTACGGACTCGAAGCGGGCCACCAGCGAGTTGTCCGACGCCTCCAGGAAGACGATGCGCCGGGGGACCCCCTTCTCCTTCAGGTCGGCCAGGGACTCCTTCAGATTGTCGAAGAAGCGCCGGCCGCGGACGTCCACGACGACCGCGATCCGCGCCACGTTCCCCTGCGAGCGGGCGCCCAGCTCCACCATGGTGGGGATGAGAGCGGGCGGCAGGTTGTCCACGACGAACCAGCCGAGGTCCTCCAGGCACTTCGCGGCCGTGCTCCGGCCGGCGCCCGACATCCCGGAGATGATCACCAGCTCGGGGATGCCCGCCTGCGCGGAGTCACCCGTCTCGCCCGGCCCGGTGGCCGCGCCACCCGTGGTCACGGTGGTCTCGTCGGTTTCGTCTGTCCCGTTGTCGTTCATCGCTCTGTCCCCCGGTCCTCACTCGTCCATGATCTCTCCGGTGGCGGTGTTCACCGCCGGCGCGGCCGGTGCCGCCTGCGCAAGGGTCGCGGCGATGTTTTCGGCCGTCTTGCGGCCGATGCCGGGAACCTCGCAGATCTGATCAATAGTCGCAGCTCTGAGCCGTTTCACCGAGCCGAAATGCTTCAGCAGCGCCCGGCGGCGGCTCTCCCCCAGGCCCGGCACGTCGTCCAGCGGCCCGGCCTTCATGCTCTGGGCCCGTTTCTTGCGCTGATAGGCGAGGGCGAAGCGGTGGGCCTCGTCCCGTACGCGCTGCAGCATGTACAGGCCCTCGCTGCTGCGCGGCAGGATGACGGGGTCGTCGCTGTCCGGCAGCCAGACCTCTTCGAGGCGCTTGGCCAGGCCGACCACGGCCACGTCGTCCACGCCCAGCTCGCCGAGGGCCCTCTTGGCGGCGGTGACCTGCGGCCGGCCGCCGTCGACGACCACGAGCTGGGGCGGGTAGGCGAACTTCCTGGGCCGCCCGGTGTCGGGATCCCGTCCGGCGGGCCCGTCCACGGCCGGGTCCTCGCCGTTGCTGCGCTCGGCCGCCGCCTCGGCCTCCGGGTCGCCCCACTCCCCCGTCTTCTGCTTCTCCTGCACATACCGCCGGAACCTGCGGGTGATCACCTCGTGCATCGCCCGTACGTCGTCCTGGCCGGTGAAGCCCTTGATCTCGAAGCGGCGGTACTCGCTCTTGCGGGCGAGGCCGTCCTCGAAGACGACCATGGAGCCGACGACGTCGTCGCCCTGCAGATGCGAGATGTCGTAGCACTCGATGCGCAGCGGCGCGGAGTCCAGCTCCAGCGCCTCGGCGATCTCCTCCAGCGCCCGGGAGCGGGTGGTCAGGTCGGAGGCGCGCTTGGTCTTGTGCAGGACGAGGGCCTGCTGCGCGTTCCGCGCGACCGTGGCGAGCAGGTCCTTCTTGTCACCGCGCTGCGGTACCCGCAGGTCCACCCGGGCCCCGCGGCGCTCGGTCAGCCACTCCCGTACGGGCCCGGCGGGCTGCGGCAGCGCCGGGACCAGCACCTCGCGCGGGATGGCCTCGGCCTGCTCGTCCCCGTAGAGCTGCTGGAGCGCGTGCTCCACGAGGCCGGCGCTGTCGACGGCCTCCACCCGGTCGGTGACCCAGCCCCGCTGGCCGCGCACCCGGCCGCCGCGGACGTGGAAGATCTGCACCGCCGCCTCCAGCTCGTCCTCGGCCAGGGCGATCAGGTCGGCGTCGGTGGCGTCGGCGAGGACGACCGCGTTCTTCTCCATGGCGCTCTTCAGCGCCCCTATGTCGTCGCGCAGCCGCGCGGCCTTCTCGTACTCCATCTCCTCGGCGGCTTCGTGCATCTGCCGCTCCAGCCGCTTCAGATACGCGCCCGTACGGCCCGCCATGAAGTCGCAGAACTCCTCGGCCAGCTCCCGGTGCTCCGCGGCCGTGACCCGCCCGACGCAGGGCGCGGAGCACTTGCCGATGTACCCCAGCAGACAGGGCCGGCCGATCTGCGCGCTGCGCTTGAAGACCCCGGCGGAACAGGTCCGCACCGGGAAGGCGCGCAGCATCAGATCGACGGTCTCGCGGATGGCCCACGCGTGCGCGTACGGCCCGAAGTAGCGCACGCCCTTGCGTTTGGGGCCGCGCATGACCTGCACCCGCGGATACTCCTCGTTGAGCGTCACGGCGAGGGACGGATAGCTCTTGTCGTCCCGGTACTTGACGTTGAACCGGGGGTCGTACTGCTTGATCCAGGTGTATTCGAGCTGGAGCGCCTCGACCTCCGTGGCCACCACCGTCCACTCCACGGCGGCGGCGGTCGTGACCATCGTGCGGGTGCGCTGGTGCAGCCCGGCCAGGTCCTGGAAGTACGACGAGAGCCGCTGCCGCAGGCTCTTGGCCTTGCCGACGTAGATGACCCGGCCGTGCTCGTCCCGGAACTTGTAGACCCCCGGAGAGTCGGGAATCTGCCCGGGCTTGGGACGGTAACTGGACGGATCGGCCATGGTTCCCACCCTACTGTCGCGCACTGACGCCGACCCGTCCGCCCACACCCGTGTACCGAGCCCGCGACACTCCGGTGACCGTATGGTCGCCGGGGCGTGCCCGTGTTGCCTTCCGGGGACCTGCGGGCGGCGGTCGGACCGTACGCTGGGCACATGATCGTGGTTGGTGGTGAGGCTCTGATCGATCTCGTGCCGGCCGGGGGCGGGGGTGTGCTTCCCGCGCTGCAGCCGGTGCGGGGCGGCGGGCCGTACAACACGGCGGTGGCGCTGGGGCGGCTCGGCGCGGACGTCGCGTTCGCCTCGCGGGTCTCCACGGACGCCTTCGGGGCGGCGCTGATGGCGGGGCTCGATGCGGCGGGGGTGGAGACCGGCCTCGTCCAGCGGGGCGAGGAGCCCACGACGCTGGCCGTCGCCGACGTCAGCCCGGACGGGTCCGCGGGCTTCCGCTTCTACGCCGAGGGCACGGCCGACCGGCTGTTCCGGGCGCCGGACACGCTGCCTGCGGGAGCGCGGGCGCTGGCGGTGGGGACGTGCTCGCTGGTGCTGGAGCCGGGCGCGACCGCGTACGAGACCCTGCTGAAACGCGCCGCCGCGGACGGGTTGTTCACCTTCCTGGACCCGAACATCCGCGCCGGGCTGATCGCGGAAGCCGACGCCTACCGCGCCCGCTTCCGCGCCTGGCTGCCGCACGTGGCGCTGCTGAAGCTGTCGGTGGAGGACGCGCAGTGGCTCGCCGGCGGGCGGCCGTGGGCCGAGGCGCTGCCGGAGTGGCTGGCGGCCGGGCCGCGGGCGGCGGTGCTGACGCGCGGCGGCGAGGGGCTGACGGCGGTGGTCGCGCGGGGTCCCGGGCGGTACGACGTGGCCGCGCCGCCGGTCGAGGTGGTCGACACGATCGGCGCGGGCGACACCGTCAACGCGGCGCTGCTGCACTGGTTCGACTCCCACGACGCCCTCTCCCCCGATGCCCTGGCCGGTCTCGACCCGGCCGGCTGGCGCGCCGCGCTCGGCCACGCCGCCCGCGCGGCGGCGATCACCTGCTCGCGTGCGGGCGCCGAGCCGCCGTACGCGGCGGAGCTCGCGGAGTTCGCGGACGGCTGAACCGCGGCGATGCGGTCGCTGAGCTGGCTGGCGCGCTGCGCCGTCGGGTCGCGCGGCGGGACGTGCTGGACCACGGTCACCGAGCGCACCGACGGGTCCGCCGCCGCCGCCTCCAACTGCCGCTTCAGCTCCGCAAT
>NZ_JBDPMI010000040.1:0-62752 GCF_039871555.1 Streptomyces sp. B5E4 | reverse complement strand
GGGTGGGTGCATGGCCGCTGGGTGGCGGGGACGAGGGCCGGTGGCGGCTGGGAGGGGCAGGCCACGTGCTCTGCCAAAGCCAACCCGGCTTCCGGGGGGAGTCGGGAGGCCGTAGTTCGCGGATTTCGCTGCCGCGGGGAGACACCGGCCGGGTGCCGGGGAGCGTGGCCGGCGGGACGCACCGCGGCCCCGGGGAGGCGCCACCGGGCAGCTCCCATTCGCGGATGCCGCGAGAGACGGGACACCGGCAGGGTGCCGGAGGGTCGGCCAGCGGGACGCACCGCGGCCACGGGGAAGCGCCGTCGCGAGACGCCCATGTCGCAGATGCCGCGAGGGGCGGCACACCGGCCGGGTGCCGGAAGGCCCGGCCGACGGGACACACCGCGGCCACGGGGAGGCGCCACCGGGGCGGCTCCCTTCACGGATGTCGCGAGGGGCGAGGGCTCAAGCCCGGTACCGGGCGCCCGTGCGCCCGCCCGGTACCGGGCGGGCGCACGGGGCGGGCGGATCCGGCTGCGGGGGCGACTCAGGGAGCCCGCATCGCGAACTCGCCAGCGACGGGGAGCGCAGCCCCGGGCCGGGCAGACCCGCACCGCGCACGGCCCGGTCTCCCTCTCCCCTCACCGGGCCGGGGTGGGGAGACTCGTAGACGAGCTGTCTCGACGTGGGTTGTTGCATTGGGCCCCCCTCAAACGCGGGCCTGTTCGCACAAGAGCCGGGCTCCGACGTCAGCGGCGATGGTCCGAAGCAACCGGCGGTACGGCCCTCCACCCCCACCCGATCCGCCCCCGAGGGCCGACTTCTGCCCCCACCACGTACATCCGCCCGGCTGTCCGCCAGCGCCCAGGACGCACCCAATGGCCAGACGTCCCCAGCCGTCAGACGTCCCCGCACTCCCGCCCAAGGGTAGGCCGCCCCACCGACAAAAAGGACAGAGAACGATCCCGTACGAGCCCGGCACACCCCGGCCCCGCCTGGCACGCACGCCACCGGTACGAACTCGGGGCAGCCCCTCCCGCCAACCGGGTCAAATCCCCCGCCGAGGCGGAGTTTCGCCCCATAACGCGCACGTGGATACCCCAGGCCGGCGATCTAGCGCCCCGCACACCCCACCGAGACGAACTTCGCCTCACCACGCGCGCACCCCGACCGCAGCTCCGGGATTCACACCCCAAGGCCGCCGATGGGTACGCGGACGAGACGAACTCGCGATAACCCACCTAGAAAACCATCCCAAATCACCCGCGCAGCCAGACTTTCGCCCACCGAGGCACATGCACCCGACCAGAGGCACGAACTGCCACCACCCCGACGCCGAAGCCCACGCACCCGGATCCGCACTCCACCCGTACTACGAACCCGGGCGCTCGGCATCCCCGCACCCCGACGCCGAGCCCGCCCACCCCACCTCACAACCAACCCCCACCCGGTGCCGCTCCCCCGAACCCGACTGCACCACTCCCCCCACCCTCCAGCGCCGCCCCTGCCGCGGCCTGCACGGCGTTGTCGGAGGGGCGGCCTACCCTGGGGCGGGTGTGCGGGTGAGACACGGGGCCAGGGAGTCTGGGGGTCCGGGCAGGCCGGACAGAGCCTGGGTGGGACCGACCTCGGCGATCTCGGCGGCCCCGGCACAGTCCTCACCAGACCTCGGCATCCTCAGCGCCTCGGCACAGTCCTCACCAGACCTCGGCATCCTCAGCGCCTCGGCGCAACCCCAGCCAGACCTCGACATCCTCAGCGCCTCGGCGCAGTCCCAGCCAGAGACCTCGACATCCTCGGCCCGTTCCCCACCAGCTACGCGACCACCGGCGGACCCGCCTCCACCCGGCGCAGCACCGCGGACAGACTGTCCAGGTCGGGGCCGGTCTGGATCTGGCGCTCGTCCCACCACGTGGCGCCCGCGTCGTGCAGCGGGCCGACGATGTCCCTCGCCTTGGCCGCGTCCGGAGGCGTGGCACCGCCGAGTACGAACTCGAAGGGCCCCTCGGCCCCGCTCGCCGCGCGGTGTTCGCGTACGTACGCGAAGAGGTCCCGCACTTCGGCCAGATCCGGCACGTAACCGTGCCGGGCCGACTCGAACAACGGCACCGCGCCGTCCCACCGTGCTGCCCGCCGCATGGGAGGCCGGCGGGGCCAGAACCCACCGATCCACACCGGCGGACGGGGCTGCTGGACCGTGGCGGGCAGCAGCGTCACGTCCCGGGCCTCGTAGTGCTGGCCGCGGTGGGTCACCGGCTCGCCGGACCAGAAGCGCTGGAGCAGGTCCAGACCCTCGTCCAGCCGCTCGCCGAGCACCCGCGGCTCGGCGGTGTCGCCGAAGCTGCGGTACTCGTCCTCGACGGGACCGCCCAGACCGGCGCCGAAGATCACGCGCCCGCCGCTGAGCTGGTCGAGGGTGGCGACCTGACGGGCGAGCTGCTGCGGGAGGTAGCGGGGGACGGGGGTGAGCAGGGGGCCCAGCCGGAGCCGGGAGGTCGCCAGCGCGGCGGCGGTCAGCAGCATCCAGGGGTCGCCGAAGGGGCGGCCCAGGTGGTGTCGGTGCAGGACGTGGTCCCAGACGAAGAGCCCGTCCCAGCCGGCCTGTTCGGCGGCAGCCGCGACGGTGGCGACGTTACGGGGGTCGGCGAAGTCACCGAAGTTCGGGATGTTGACGGAGAAGCGCATCCCCGCAGGATGCGCAGCGTGCGGCGCGGAGGCAATCACATTCCCTGCGGGTCTGCCGCACGACGGCCGGCCTACGCCCGCCGCACGCCCGGCCCCGAGGGCGGATCCGCGGCAGCGAGCCCGACTTGATGGGAGAAGCCAGGGCGGGACCCTCAACGGCCGCGAGACCACCACACTTACTTTCACCGGCGGACCGAGCACGCCGGAGATGCATCGAACGCGGAGGCACGGTCTGGAGGTTCAGGGACGTCGACGAACCGTACGGGGCGAGGACACCCGCGGAGTCGATCGATGAGGACGACATCGCGCCTCGGATCGTCGACGTCCCCGCCTGACCTCGGCACAGCGCCGGAAGGCGGCGGCGCCCCCGTCGACACCGCCAACGGGGCGCCACGCCCTCAGCCTTGGCGCAGTCGGCCCACGCCGCCGCGATCCGCGTGTTCCGCTACACCACCTCCCGCAACACCTCGTCCACCGCCGTAGCGGTCACCCCGAGGACCTGCTCGGTCTCGGAGTGGTCGACGACGAACGGGTGGCCGGGCTTCACGAGTACCTCGTGCATTTCCGCCCAGAAGGGCTCCGAGAGCGCCAGCAGAGAGATCTCCCGTTCGGTCATCTCCGCCATACGGGGTTCCGGGGCGCCGGCGAGTGCGGCGAGTCGCGTGGCCAGTTCCCTGACGGACGGTGTCGACGTCGGCGCGTGCCAGGCGCGCCCGTACGCGCCCTCCTCGCGGCTTGCCGCGACCAGGGTGCGGGCCGTGTCGCCGATCGCCGAGTAGCTGTGCGGTACGTCGAGCGGCTGCGGTACCAGTACCGGCCTGCCTCCCAGGACCTGACCCTGCACCATGAGGCTGAACACCGAGTAGGCCCCGGCACCGTAGAACTGCGCCGCCCGCACCTCCGTCACCCTCACCCCCGAGGCTGCGGCCTCCTCCCAGACCCGCGCCCTGGCGCGCCCCTTGGGGCCGGTCGCGGCCAGCGGGAAGTCCGGCGTGATCGGGCCGGCCACCGGCCCGTACGCGTAGAGGTTGCCGAGCATGACGTACGCGGCCCCCGTCCGCCGCACCGCGCCGAGCAGCGACGCCGACAGAACCGGGAACTGCTCCGGCCAGAGGTGGTACGGCGGAGCGGCGGTGGTGAACAGCGTGTCCGCACCCTTCGCCAGCTCGGTGAGCCGGTCGGTGTCGGTCGCGTCCGCGGCGATCCTCTCGACGAGGGGATGGTCGGGACCGCCGCCGGTCCGGCTGATCATCCGTACCCGCTCGCCGTCCTCGGCCAGCAGCAGCGCGGTCTTCGAGGCGGTCGCTCCGCGCCCCACGATCACATGAGTTGTCATACGAACGACGGTGCCGCTCCGCGGGCTCGTACGATACTGGCCGGAATGCCAAGTGTCCGGAGGATCAGGCCATGCACCGCATCGCCGCAGTCGCCGTGCCGCCCGTGCTGAGCTTCGATGTCTCGATTCCGCTGATGGTCTTCAACAGCGTTCCGCAGTATGACGTGCGTGTCTGCGCGGTACGCCCCGGGCCGATGGGGACCGTCGGCGGGCCCGACATCGTCGTGCCGTACGGCCTGGAGGGGCTCGCCGGCGCCGACACGGTGATCGCCGTCGGCAGCGGCGGCGCGGAGGCCCCCGCGGAGATTCTGGACGCGCTACGGGACGCGGCCGCCGGCGGCGCACGGATCGCGTCCCTGTGCACGGGGGCGTTCGTGCTGGCCCAGGCCGGCCTGCTCGACGGGCGCCGCGCGACCACCCACTGGGGGCTGGCCGACGATCTCGCCACCCGCTTTCCGGCCGTCGTGGTGGAGCCCGACCGCCTGTTCGTCGAGGACGGCGGCATCTACACCTCGGCGGGCGCGGCTGCCGCGATCGATCTGTGCCTGCACCTGGTCGGAGTCGACTACGGCGCGGCGGTCGCGAACACGGTCGCGCGGCTCGCGGTCGTCCCTCCCGTACGACCCGGCGGTCAGTCGCAGTTCATCGAAACCCCGCTGCCACCGGAACGCGGCACCTCGCTCGCCCCCACGCGCGCATGGGCCCTCGAACGCCTCGACCTCCCGCTCACGCTCGCCGACCTGGCCCGCCACGCCGGAACCAGCGTGCGTACCCTGACCCGCCGCTTCCGCGCGGAGACGGGGCTGAGCCCACTGCAGTGGCTGCTCCAACGGCGTATCAACCGAGCGAGGGAGCTGCTGGAGACGACCGGGCTGCCGATGGACCAGGTGGCGGAGAAGAGCGGCCTGGGCAGCGCGGACTCGCTACGCAAACACATGGCCACGCAGGTCGGCGTCACACCCACGGCGTACCGCGCAAGCTTCAACCGGGCCCGCACGGGCACGCGCTGAGAACGCCCGCCGCGCAGGGCGGGCAATCGGCGGGGCGGGCACCGCGGCGAGGCTCCGTCAAGAGCCCGCTGCACCCCGGACGTCCCCCACCGTCCGCTCGCCGGGCGGCACCGCGTCCAGGAGCGCTTCGCGGCACAGCCTGTCCGCGGCCCGCGTCGTCTCGGGAAGGCGATACCGCCTCGCCAGCCTGAGCGTGAGCGCACACGCGTCGTCCACGCCGATCAAGTGGCCGGCGGACACGTACACGGGTTTCACCCCGGTCTGCGTCCGAAGCGCGCGTCCCACCACCTCCGTACCCTCCAGAAGCGGGGTCGACGAACCCCGCTCTGCTCCCGGTACGTCACACCGGAAATAGAGCGGATTCTTCGCCACACCGAACGACGGAATCCCCGTCAGAACCCCCAGATGACTCGCCAGGCCGACGCGACGGGGATGAGCGATGCCGTAACCGTCACACACCCACACGTCCGGTGGATCAACGAGTTCGCGCAGCGCCGCGGCAACCGCGGGAATCTCCCGAAAGGCCAACAGGCCGGAGACATAGGGGAACTCGATCCGCGAAACAGCGGTCACCGAATCGACCACGTCCAGACTCGCCACATCCACCACGGCGACCGCCGCCGCGCACACCCCCGACGCGTCGTCGTACGCCACGTCGATCCCGGCCGCGGTTCGCCACTCCGCGACGCCGTACGCCGACTCGACCCGCACGAGCCCCCGCAACCGCTCCTGCTCCGCCACCGCCTCCTCGACGGTCCGAGGGTGGCGAAGCCCGCCAGCCAGTTCCACTCACACCCCTTTGCCGCTCTCCAGCGGTCGCACCGTCACCGGCTGGAGCCGCACCTACTGGACCTCAGCGACGTGGGCGACCAGCCCGAACGAGCCACGGGCCTCGCCCCTGCCTGGCCGGGGGCCACCCGGGAACCGCCCGCGTAGCACCTCTGCCGCCCCGCCCTTCCGGTCCCCCGGCCCGGTACCGTACAGCGCGTCGCGGCCCCTCGCGAACGCCCTCGCCGCCCACCGCACCGCCCCGGGGACCTCCCCGGCCGGGCGGGGCAGGTGGCCGCGGGAAGAGAAGCCAGCACACCCGCCTCGTCGCGCAGCGCCTGCCCCTGCGCCTCAACGCCGGCGGCGCCGGTGGCAGGCAGCTCGGCCGCGGATGCGGGGAATGGCAATGCGACCAAGACACCCACCACGAACAACGCGGCCAGAATCTCTCGCACACACCTCACGGCTGGCACGGTGCCATCAACTCCCGGGTAGAGCGACGATGCGCAAGGAGACTCGACGTTATAGGAGCCCCAACGGCACGCACCACCCCACATTCGGGGCTGTTGACAACGGGCCGCGGGTGGAATTCCATTCCGCATCCCGAAATCGGTTAACTGCCCGAACGAACGGGCGTGAACGTCAGCGGACGACGGACTGGATCTCGTCGACTTCCAACTCCGTGGTCGTGCCGAAGGAACCGTCGGGCAGGTCGCCGCCGGTGTTGCCCGAGCCTTCCCATTCGATGTCCCACGTGATCGTCGCCCGGAGCGGGTAGGTCTCGCCGTCCGGCGTGGCCCGCAGGTACGTCAGCCCGCACGGCGGGATCTCCTCCTCCGACCCGGCGGTGAACGGGGTACCGATGGAGCCGTCGTCGTTGAAGGGGCAGGTGCCCGAGGAGGGGTGCAGTTCGGCGTCATCGGTGCCGGGTTCGAGGGTGAGGGACACCGGGGTGGCGGTGGTCCTGGCCCACATGCCGAGTACCGGCACCTCGGCGGTGACCGAGACGGGCTCGAAGGTGGCGGCGTCCAGCCAGGCCCAGGTGGCGAGGTTCACCTTCTGCGCGCGCTCGGCGTCGGGCTTGAGGTTGATCTCCGTATCCGGCACCCGGATGCGGTTGTACGCGATCTCGGAGAGGACCTGCGGCGTCACGGCGTTCTGGTACTCCGCCGGCGGCGGATCGCCCTTGTCCAGCCAGAACGGCCCGTCGTCACAATCCAGCGCGCCCGGGACACCCTCGCCGCCGTCCGGCACGTAGCCGTCCCACCAGTAGCCGTCACCGGACTTGGCCACGTTGAAGTCCTCGTAGGTGCCGGGCTCGTCGCCACCCTCGGCGTACTTCGCGCGCTGCTCGGCGTCCCACTGGTAGCCGGTGGACTCCAGCGACCAGGTGTGCTCCATCTCCTTCTTCAGCTGCTTGGGGGTATAAAGCGGCGCGTACCAACAAGGCGGCGGCGACCAGTCCCCCACGGGCTGCAAGGCGCCACCCCCCGACCCACCGGGCCCGCCCCCGGCCCCGTTGTCGGACTCGTCGATTACGACCCCTCCGGCCTCGGCGTGCAGGTTCTGTCCTTCGGCACCCCCGTCGGCCTGCCCGGCATCGTCTCCGCTGCCGCCACCAAAATCGGCGCCACCGGGTGTCTCGTCCGCGGACGCGGAGGGCGGCTGTGCGACCAGGATGCCCGACACGCATAACGCGGCCACAGCCCCGCGTAAGATCCTCAAGGCTGACATTGCGCGGCACCCCTCTCAGACACCACCTGCTCGGTAATCCACACCCCGTCGTCGTTCTTGCGAAGCTTGGTGTTGTAGACCAGGTAGCTGTCCTCAGTCACGGGCGTGACGTCCACTTTCCCCGTCTTCAAGGACTTGCTGTACGCCTTGCCCTGATCTTCGCAGTAGACGAGCGTGGCGGTGCCGTCGTCGTTGACCTCCACCTGCTCGTCGTAAAAGCGGTACTTTCCAGTTGTCCGCGACTCATCATCCACGAACAGCTGCGCGAACCGCTCTGCTTCGGCAGCAGCCTCGCCCTCGGTGTAGAACAGCAACGCCTCGTGGGTCGGATCCTGCTCCGCAATCGCTACGTCGATCGCCTTGACGAGCTGTTCCCCGTCCCGCAGCACGGCGTCCTTGTCCGGGTCGCCGGTCTTCGCCCACTCGAACTCGTACGTGATGTCCTTCGGCAGCTCTATCTCCGGTCTGCCCGCCGCCTCCTCCTCCGCGCTCGGCGACGGCGAGTCGTCCTCCCCCTTCTCCGCGCCCTGGATCTTGTCGTCCGGCTTGGTGGCGTCGTCCTCCTCGTCGCTGCCGCAGGCGGTCAGCAGCAGACTCAGGGCGGCGGTGGCCGCCAGGGCGGCAGCGGAAAGGGCGCGGGGGGACACGATCAACTCCCGGTTACGGTGACGGTACGTGAGGAAGCCGACGCTATAGGAATCCCCGCGGCGTTCACCACCCCCGCTTTCGGGGCTGTGGATAACACCGCGCGTTGACGTATTCCACAGCCCCTCTCATCAGGCAAATGGAATTCCAGCCCTCATGCCCCAAAGCCGGCTTGCCTGAACAGGCATAGGCGGACCCCGCCCACGCCAAAGGCCCCGGTCCGCCGTAAGGCGGGCCGGGGCCCTGGAAACGCGTACCGTCAGGTCACTTGAGGATCTTCGTGACCTGGCCGGCGCCCACCGTCCGGCCACCCTCGCGGATGGCGAACTTCAGGCCCTCCTCCATGGCGATGGGCTGGATCAGCTCCACCTTCATGTCGGTGTTGTCGCCCGGCATGACCATCTCCGTGCCCTCGGGGAGGTGCACGACGCCGGTCACGTCGGTGGTGCGGAAGTAGAACTGCGGGCGGTAGTTGTTGAAGAACGGGGTGTGCCGACCGCCCTCGTCCTTCGACAGGATGTACGCCGTCGCCTCGAACTCGGTGTGCGGGGTGACGGTGCCCGGCTTGATGATGACCTGGCCGCGCTCGACGTCCTCGCGCTTGATGCCGCGGAGGAGGAGACCGACGTTCTCACCGGCCTGGCCCTCGTCCAGCAGCTTGCGGAACATCTCGATGCCCGTGACCGTGGTCTTGGTCGTCTCTTCCTTGATGCCGATGATCGCGACTTCCTCGTTGACCTTGAGGATGCCGCGCTCGATGCGGCCGGTGACGACGGTGCCACGACCGGTGATCGTGAAAACGTCCTCGATCGGCATCAGGAACGGCTTGTCGATCTCGCGGACCGGCTCCGGGATGGACTCGTCGACGGCCTTCATCAGGTCGAGGACGGTCTTGCCCCACTCGGCGTCGCCCTCCAGCGCCTTCAGCGCGGAGACCTTGACGACCGGGACGTCGTCGCCCGGGAACTCGTACTCGGAGAGAAGCTCACGGACCTCGAGCTCGACGAGCTCCATGATCTCCTCGTCGTCCACCATGTCGGCCTTGTTCAGCGCGACGACGATGTACGGCACGCCGACCTGGCGGGCGAGCAGCACGTGCTCCTTGGTCTGCGGCATCGGACCATCGGTGGCGGCGACCACGAGGATCGCGCCGTCCATCTGGGCGGCACCGGTGATCATGTTCTTGATGTAGTCCGCGTGACCGGGGCAGTCGACGTGCGCGTAGTGCCGCGACTCGGTCTGGTACTCGACGTGCGCGATGGAGATCGTGATACCGCGCTGCTTCTCTTCCGGAGCCTTGTCGATCTGGTCGAAGGCCGAAGCCTCGTTGATGTCCGGATAAGCGTCGTGCAGCACCTTGGTGATCGCCGCGGTAAGAGTGGTCTTGCCGTGGTCGATGTGACCGATGGTGCCGATGTTGACGTGCGGCTTAGTCCGCTCGAACTTCGCCTTCGCCACTGGGGTCCTCCTGTGGACTGGTGCTGTACGCCCCCCGCCTTCTACGGAGGGGTTCAGGTGGTCGTTCCGAACCGGTCAGGACCCCTAGGGGGATGCCCTTGACCTGTCCGCCTGTGGTCGGCGGCCGGGGCACCCGCCGCAGCTCCCGGAGGATCTGCGGCGGTATGACCCGTATGCCGTTTGCTACAGCCTACGGCTTCACTCGCCCTTGGCCTTCGCGATGATCTCCTCGGCCACGTTCTTGGGAACCTCGGCGTAGGAGTCGAACTGCATGGAGTAGCTCGCCCGGCCGGACGTCTTGCTGCGCAAGTCGCCGACGTAGCCGAACATCTCCGACAGCGGGACCAGACCGGTGACCAGCTTGGCACCGCTCCGGTCCTCCATGGACTGGATCTGTCCACGGCGCGAGTTGATGTCGCCGATCACGTCGCCCATGTAGTCCTCGGGCGTCGTGACCTCGACCTTCATCATCGGCTCCAGCAGGACCGGAGCGGCCTTGCGGGCGGCCTCCTTGAAGGCCATCGAGCCGGCGATCTTGAAGGCCATCTCGGACGAGTCCACCTCGTGGTAGGCACCGTCCAGCAGGCGCACACGCACGCCCGTCAGCGGGTATCCGGCGAGGATGCCGAATTCCATGGCCTCCTGGCTGCCCGCGTCCACCGAGGGGATGTACTCCTTGGGGATGCGGCCGCCGGTGACCTCGTTGACGAACTCGTAGCCGTCGCCCTCCAGCGGTTCGAGCGCGATGATGACGCGCGCGAACTGGCCGGAGCCGCCGGTCTGCTTCTTGTGCGTGTACTCGTGCTTCGCCACCGGCCGGCGCACCGTCTCGCGGTACGCCACCTGCGGCTTACCGACGTTCGCCTCGACCTTGAACTCGCGCTTCATACGGTCGACCAGCACGTCCAAGTGCAGCTCGCCCATGCCCGAGATGATGGTCTGGCCGGTCTCCTCGTCCGTCTTGACCCGGAACGACGGGTCCTCCTCGGCGAGGCGCTGGATCGCGACACCCAGCTTCTCCTGGTCGCCCTTGGACTTCGGCTCGATGGCGACCTCGATCACCGGAGCCGGGAAGTCCATGGACTCCAGGATGACCGGATTCGCCGGGTCGCTCAGGGTCTCACCGGTGGTGGTCTGCTTCAGACCCATGACGGCGACGATGTCGCCGGCACCCACCGAGTCGATCTCTTCGCGCTTGTTGGCGTGCATCCGGTAGATCTTGCCGATGCGCTCCTTGCGGCCCTTGACCGAGTTCTGCACCTGCGAGCCGGAGTTCAGCCGGCCCGAGTAGACCCGGATGAACGTCAGCTTACCCAGGTGCGGGTCGCTGGCGATCTTGAAGGCGAGCGCGGAGAGCGGCTCCTCCTCCGAGGGCCGGCGGACGATGACCTCGTCGGGGTCGCCGACCGCGTGGCCCTCGATGGCCTCGACGTCCAGCGGCGACGGCAGGTAGCGCACGATCGCGTCCAGCAGGGGCTGTACGCCCTTGTTCTTGAACGCGGTGCCGCAGAACACCGGGGTGACGGTGGTGCCCTCGCCCTTGCCGGAGTTGATGGTGATACGGCGCACGGCCGCGTAGAGCTGCTCCTCGGTGGGCTCCTCGCCCTCCAGGTACAGCTCCATCATCTCCTCGTCGTTCTCGGCGACGGCTTCGAGCAGCGTGCCCCGCCACTCGTCGGCCGCCTCGAGGTGCGTCTCCGGGATGTCGACGACGTCGTACGCCTCGCCGAGCTTGGCCTCGGGCGACCAGACGAACGCCTTCATCCGGACCAGGTCGACGACGCCCTTGAAGTCCGCCTCGGTACCGATCGGGAGCTGCATCACCAGCGGGGTCGCGCCCAGCCGGTCGGTGATCATGTCCACGCAGCGGTGGAACTCGGCGCCCGTGCGGTCCAGCTTGTTGACGAAGCAGATACGCGGGACGCCGTAGCGGTCGGCCTGGCGCCACACGGTCTCGGACTGCGGCTCGACACCGGCCACACCGTCGAACACCGTCACCGCACCGTCGAGCACGCGCAGCGAGCGCTCCACCTCGACGGTGAAGTCGACGTGGCCCGGGGTGTCGATGATGTTGATGGTGTGATCGACCTCGTCGAGCGGCCAGTGGCAGGTCGTCGCGGCAGACGTGATCGTGATGCCGCGCTCCTGCTCCTGCGCCATCCAGTCCATCGTGGCTGCGCCGTCGTGGACCTCACCGATCTTGTACGAGACACCGGTGTAGTACAGGATCCGCTCGGTGGTGGTCGTCTTGCCCGCGTCGATGTGCGCCATGATCCCGATGTTGCGGACCTTGGCCAGGTCAAGTGAAGTGGTGGCCATGTTGGCTCAGTCTTCTCTCTCGTAATACGGGGTTCTCGACTACCAGCGGTAGTGCGCGAAGGCCTTGTTGGCGTCGGCCATCTTGTGGGTGTCCTCGCGGCGCTTGACGGAGGCGCCCAGGCCGTTGCTGGCGTCCAGCAGCTCGTTCATGAGCCGCTCGGTCATCGTCTTCTCGCGGCGGGCGCGGGAGTAGCCCACGAGCCAGCGCAGCGCGAGCGTGGCGGACCGGCCGGGCTTCACCTCGACCGGGACCTGGTACGTGGCGCCGCCGACGCGGCGGGACTTGACCTCGATGGCCGGCTTGACGTTCTCCAGGGCGCGCTTCAGCGTGATGACGGGGTCGTTGCCGGTCTTGTCGCGCAGGCCCTCCATGGCGCCGTACACGATGCGCTCGGCGGTGGAGCGCTTGCCGTGCAGGAGCACCTTGTTGATCAGGGAGGTCACCAGAGGAGAGTTGTAGACCGGGTCGATGTGCACCGGTCGCTTCGGGGCGGGGCCCTTACGAGGCATGCTTACTTCTCCTTCTTGGCGCCGTAGCGGCTGCGGGCCTGCTTGCGGTTCTTGACACCCTGGGTGTCGAGCGAACCGCGGATGATCTTGTAGCGAACGCCCGGCAGGTCCTTCACACGGCCACCGCGCACGAGCACGATCGAGTGCTCCTGCAGGTTGTGCCCCTCACCCGGGATGTAAGCGGTAACCTCGATCCCGCTGGTCAGACGCACACGCGCGACCTTACGCAGGGCCGAGTTCGGCTTCTTCGGGGTGGTGGTGAACACACGCGTGCAAACGCCGCGGCGCTGGGGCGAACCCTCGAGCGCGGGCGTCTTGTTCTTCTCGACCTTGTCCTGCCGGCCCTTGCGGACCAGCTGCTGGATCGTAGGCACCGTTTCTCCGGTTTCTGTGTGCCGATCTCGATACTTCTAACCTGGGGTTTCGTCCGTGAAGACCCGCCGGCCCCCGACCCACGCGGTCGGGTGTGTCGCAAGCCCCGTACGTCCCCGCCAGTCTCACGGGGAAGTGCAGCTCTTCGGTGTCACAGCCTCGGCGCCTTCGCGGGAGCGCCCCCGCGCACGCGAAGACCCGGGGACACCCCAGGCACAAGGTCAGAGGGTACCTACAGCCACCCGCTCCGGTCAAAACAAAAAGACATAAGGGACGACGCCCGTGGGTACAGTTACGCTCCACTGCTGGCCACGGCGGCCACGATGAGGGCGATGAACGCCACGAAGCTGAGGGCCAGATAGCCGATGACCAGGCCCGCGAGTGCCATGCCGTCGCCCTGCTCGCCGGTCCTGCGGATCTCGGCGCGCGCCTTGTGCCCCAGGATGATCGCGGGGATGAACGTCACACCGACCACCGGCACCAGCGCCCCGCACACCATCGCGCCGATCGCCGAGCTGTTCGTACGCTGCGGGGGCGGCAGGACGGGCACGGGCTGGAACGTATGCGGCACCACGGCCGGCATGGTCGGGATGCCGATGGGGCCCTGCGGCAGGTCGGAGATGAGCAGGTGCAGCTCGCCGTAGGTCTGCGCCTCGTACGCCTGCGACATGCGCTGCTCGTACTCCGGCTGGGTGAGCCTGCCCTCCGCGAACCCGGCCTTGATCACATCGACGGTCCGCTCCCGGTCGGCATGCGAGGCACGCATCGACGGAGGCCGGCTTTGGTCCCACGGCTGCATGGACACTCAGGAACCTCCCCACCCGCGGTCTCCGCGGACCGCGTGCCTTCTATTGTGCTCGACGCACGGGACGCCGAGGGAGTTCCGGTGCGGCGCCGGGAAGTTCGCGTCGCCGCCGTGCGCCCCCTTGCCGCCACGTTGCCCGGTTCGCACGCCGTTTCATGGTAGCCCCGTGCCGCACGGACAGCGTCCCCCGGGACGGCCGGACCGCCCGTGCCCGCGCAGCCGCCGGAGGGGCCCGTGAAACGCCGCAGGGCGGCTCTCCGGGGTGGAGAGCCGCCCTGCGGGCCGTGCGGTGACGCCGGCCGCGTTTACTGGTTGTACGGGCCGTAGTCGTAGTCCTCCAGCGGGACCGCCTGGCCGGAACCCGTGCCGAAGGGCGAGTAGTCGATGTCGTCGTAGCCGACGGTCGAGTACATCGCGGCCTTCGCCTCCTCGGTGGGCTCCACCCGGATGTTGCGGTAGCGGGACAGGCCCGTACCGGCCGGGATCAGCTTGCCGATGATCACGTTCTCCTTGAGGCCGATCAGGGAGTCCGACTTGGCGTTGATCGCCGCGTCGGTCAGCACCCGGGTCGTCTCCTGGAACGACGCCGCCGACAGCCACGACTCGGTGGCCAGCGACGCCTTCGTGATGCCCATGAGCTGCGGCCGGCCGGAGGCCGGCTGGCCGCCCTCGGCCACGACGCGCCGGTTCTCCTGCTCGAACTTCGAGCGCTCGACCAGCTCCCCCGGCAGCAGCTCCGCGTCGCCGGACTCGATGATCGTCACCCGGCGCAGCATCTGCCGGATGATGATCTCGATGTGCTTGTCGTGGATGGACACGCCCTGGCTGTTGTAGACCTTCTGCACCTCGCCGACCAGGTGGACCTGCACGGCCCGCTGACCGAGGATGCGCAGCACGTCGTGCGGGTTCTCCGTACCGACGGTCAGCTTCTGGCCGACCTCGACGTGGTCGCCCTCGCCGGCGGTGAGACGGGCGCGCTTGGACACGCCGTACGCGACCTCGTCGGAACCGTCGTCGGGGGTGACGACGACCTTCTTGGTCTTCTCCGTCTCCTCGATCCGCACCCGCCCCGCGGCCTCCGAGATCGGCGCCACGCCCTTGGGCGTACGGGCCTCGAAGAGCTCGACGACACGCGGCAGACCCTGGGTGATGTCCTCACCCGCCACACCACCGGTGTGGAAGGTGCGCATCGTGAGCTGGGTGCCGGGCTCGCCGATGGACTGGGCGGCGATGATGCCCACGGCCTCGCCGATGTCCACCAGCTTGCCGGTGGCCAGCGAACGGCCGTAGCACATGGCGCAGGTGCCGACGGCGGACTCGCAGGTGAGCACCGAGCGGGTCTTGACCGTCGCCACGCCGTGCCGGATCAGCTCGTCGATGAGCACGTCGCCCAGGTCGGTGCCGGCCGGGGCCAGCACCTTGCCGTCGACGACGATGTCCTCGGCGAGGCAGCGCGCGTACACCGAGGTCTCGGCGTCCTCCGCCTTGCGCAGCACGCCCTCGGCGCCGACCGACGCGATCTCCAGCTTCAGGCCGCGGTCGGTGCCGCAGTCCTCCTCGCGGATGATCACGTCCTGCGAGACGTCCACCAGACGCCGGGTCAGGTAACCCGAGTCGGCGGTGCGCAGCGCGGTGTCGGCGAGACCCTTGCGGGCGCCGTGCGTGGAGATGAAGTACTCCAGCACGGACAGGCCCTCACGGAACGAGGACTTGATCGGCCGCGGGATGGTCTCGTTCTTGGCGTTGGACACCAGGCCGCGCATACCCGCGATCTGGCGCATCTGCATCATGTTTCCGCGCGCACCCGAGTTGACCATCATGAAGATCGGGTTGGTCTTCGGGAAGTTCTCGTTCATGGCCTCGGCGACCTCGTTGGTCGCCTTGGTCCAGATCGCGATGAGTTCCTGGGTGCGCTCGTCCTTGGTGATCAGGCCGCGCTCGTACTGCTTCTGGACCTTCTCGTCCTGGGCCTCGTACCCGGCGATGATCTCCTTCTTCGCCTCCGGCACGACCACGTCCGAGATGGCGATGGTGACGCCGGAGTGGGTGGCCCAGTAGAAGCCCGAGGACTTCAGGTTGTCCAGGGTCTGCGCGACCAGGACCTTCGGGTAGCGCTCGGCGAGGTCGTTGACGATCTCGGAGAGCTGCTTCTTGCCGACGGTGTAGTGGATGAACGGGTAGTCCTCGGGCAGCAGCTCGTTGAAGAGCGCGCGGCCCAGGGTCGTACGGAGCCGGAACGGGTCGCCCGGCTGCCAGTCCGAGTCGGCCGCGGCCTCGCCCTCGGGCACCGGCGGCGTCCAGCCGCGCGGCGGCACGGAGCCGACGGGGAAGCGGATGTCGACGTTCGCCTGGAGCGACAGCTCGCCGGCGTCGAAGGCCATGATCGCTTCGGCGACCGAGGCGAACGAGCGGTCCTCGCCCTTCTTCTCACCCTCGATCTCGTCGGTGGTGAGGAAGAACAGCCCGAGCACCATGTCCTGGGTGGGCATGGTCACCGGCCGGCCGTCGGCCGGCTTGAGGATGTTGTTCGAGGACAGCATGAGGATGCGGGCCTCGGCCTGCGCCTCCGCGGAGAGCGGCAGGTGCACGGCCATCTGGTCGCCGTCGAAGTCCGCGTTGAACGCGGTGCAGACGAGCGGGTGGATCTGGATGGCCTTGCCCTCGACGAGCTGCGGCTCGAACGCCTGGATGCCGAGGCGGTGCAGCGTCGGCGCCCGGTTCAGCAGCACCGGGTGCTCGGCGATGACCTCTTCCAGCACGTCGTACACGACCGTGCGGCCGCGCTCGACCATGCGCTTGGCGCTCTTGATGTTCTGCGCGTGGTTCAGGTCGACCAGGCGCTTCATCACGAACGGCTTGAAGAGCTCCAGCGCCATGGCCTTGGGCAGACCGCACTGGTGCAGCTTGAGCTGAGGGCCGACGACGATGACGGAACGGGCCGAGTAGTCGACGCGCTTGCCGAGCAGGTTCTGCCGGAAGCGGCCCTGCTTGCCCTTGAGCATGTCGGACAGCGACTTGAGCGGGCGGTTGCCCGGACCGGTCACCGGCCGGCCGCGGCGGCCGTTGTCGAACAGCGCGTCGACGGCCTCCTGCAGCATGCGCTTCTCGTTGTTGACGATGATCTCGGGCGCGCCGAGGTCGAGCAGCCGCTTCAGCCGGTTGTTGCGGTTGATGACGCGGCGGTACAGGTCGTTCAGGTCGGAGGTCGCGAAGCGGCCACCGTCGAGCTGCACCATCGGACGCAGGTCCGGCGGGATCACCGGGACGCAGTCCAGGACCATGCCGTTGGGGCTGTTGCGGGTGTGCTGGAACGCGGAGACGACCTTCAGCCGCTTCAGGGCACGGGTCTTCTTCTGGCCCTTGCCGGTGCGGATGATCTCGCGGAGCTTCTCCGCCTCCTCGTCCAGGTCGAAGGACTCCAGGCGCTTCTGCAGCGCCGCGGCGCCCATGCCGCCCTGGAAGTACGTGCCGAAGCGGTCGCGCAGCTCGCGGTAGAGCAGCTCGTCGCCCTCCAGGTCCTGGACCTTGAGGTTCTTGAAGCGGTTCCACACCTCGTCCAGGCGGTCCAGCTCGCGCTGGGCCCGGTCGCGGAGCTGCTTCATCTCGCGCTCGCCGCCCTCGCGCACCTTGCGGCGCACGTCGGCCTTGGCGCCTTCGGCCTCCAGCTCGGCCAGGTCGGCTTCCGCCTTCTTGGCCCGGGCCTCCAGGTCGCCGTCGCGGCGCTGCTCGATCTGCTGGCGCTCGACGGAGATCTGGGCCTCCAGCGACGACAGGTCGCGCTGGCGGCGCTCGTCGTCCACCCACGTGATCATGTAGGCGGCGAAGTAGATGACCTTCTCCAGGTCCTTCGGCGCCAGGTCGAGCAGGTAGCCGAGGCGTGACGGGACGCCCTTGAAGTACCAGATGTGCGTGACGGGCGCGGCGAGCTCGATGTGGCCCATCCGCTCACGGCGCACCTTGGCGCGGGTCACCTCGACGCCGCAGCGCTCACAGATGATGCCCTTGAAGCGGACGCGCTTGTACTTGCCGCAGTAGCACTCCCAGTCCCGGGTGGGGCCGAAGATCTTCTCGCAGAAGAGGCCGTCCTTCTCGGGCTTGAGGGTGCGGTAGTTGATGGTCTCGGGCTTCTTGACCTCGCCGTGGGACCAGGTCCGGATGTCGTCCGCGGTCGCCAGGCCGATCCGCAGCTCGTCGAAGAAGTTGACGTCGAGCACTCTCGTCAATCCCTCTCAGGGTCGTGTGTCAATGGTCTGATCGCGGGTCGCGGGAGGGGGTGCCTCCCAGGCCCGCTAGGGCCGAGGGGGAGGCGGGAGCTTCGAAGGAAGCTCCCGCCGGACCCGTCAGACCTCTTCGACGCTGCTCGGCTCGCGCCGGGACAGGTCGATGCCAAGCTCTTCCGCGGCACGGAAGACGTCCTCGTCCGTGTCGCGCATCTCGATGGACATGCCGTCGGAGGAGAGCACCTCCACGTTCAGGCACAGGGACTGCATCTCCTTGATGAGCACCTTGAAGGACTCGGGGATGCCCGGCTCGGGGATGTTCTCGCCCTTGACGATGGCCTCGTAGACCTTCACGCGGCCGGTCACGTCGTCCGACTTGATGGTGAGCAGTTCCTGCAGTGCGTAGGCGGCGCCGTACGCCTCCAGGGCCCACACCTCCATCTCGCCGAACCGCTGGCCGCCGAACTGCGCCTTACCGCCCAGCGGCTGCTGGGTGATCATCGAGTACGGGCCGGTGGACCGGGCGTGGAGCTTGTCGTCCACGAGGTGGTGCAGCTTGAGGATGTACATGTAACCGACGGAGATCGGCTCCGGGAACGGCTCGCCGGAGCGGCCGTCGAAGAGCTGCGCCTTGCCGGACGGCTGCACCATGCGGTCGCCGTCGCGGTTGGGCAGCGTGTTCTGGATCAGGCCGGCCAGCTCGTCCTCACGGGCGCCGTCGAAGACCGGCGTCGCCACGTTCGTACCGGAGGCGACCTGGTCGGCGCCGATGCCCTGCAGACGCTCGGCCCACTCCTCCTTGATGCCGGAGACGTCCCAGCCCTGGGCGGCGAGCCAGCCCAGGTGGATCTCCAGCACCTGACCCGGGTTCATCCGGGAGGGCACGCCGAGCGGGTTGAGGATGATGTCGACCGGGTGGCCGTCCTCCATGAACGGCATGTCCTCGATCGGCAGGATCTTGGCGATGACGCCCTTGTTGCCGTGCCGGCCGGCGAGCTTGTCGCCGTCGGTGATCTTGCGCTTCTGGGCGACGTAGACCCGGACGAGCTGGTTCACGCCGGGCGGCAGTTCGTCGCCCTCCTCGCGGTCGAAGACGCGGACGCCGATGACGCGGCCGGTCTCGCCGTGCGGGACCTTCAGGGACGTGTCACGGACCTCGCGGGCCTTCTCACCGAAGATCGCGCGCAGCAGCCGCTCCTCCGGGGTCAGCTCGGTCTCGCCCTTGGGCGTGACCTTGCCGACCAGGATGTCGCCGGCGACGACCTCGGCGCCGATGCGGATGATGCCGCGCTCGTCGAGGTCGGCGAGGACCTCCTCGGAGACGTTCGGGATGTCCCGGGTGATCTCCTCGGGGCCCAGCTTGGTGTCGCGGGCGTCGACCTCGTGCTCCTCGATGTGGATCGAGGACAGGACGTCGTCCTGCACGAGGCGCTGGCTGAGGATGATGGCGTCCTCGTAGTTGTGGCCCTCCCACGGCATGAACGCCACCAGGAGGTTCTTGCCGAGCGCCATCTCGCCCTCGTCGGTCGAGGGGCCGTCGGCGAGCACCTGGCCCTCGATGACGCGGGAGCCCTCGTCCACGAGCACCTTCTGGTTGAAGGAGGTGCCCTGGTTGGAGCGGTGGAACTTGTTGACGCGGTACGTGGTGTAGGTGCCGTCGTCGTTGGCGACGGTGACGTAGTCCGCGGAGACCTCCTGGACCACGCCGTCCTTCTCGGCCTTGATGACGTCGCCGGCGTCGACCGCGCAGCGGTACTCCATGCCGGTGCCGACGAGCGGGGCCTCGGCCCGGATCAGCGGCACGGCCTGGCGCATCATGTTCGAGCCCATGAGCGCGCGGTTGGCGTCGTCGTGCTCCAGGAACGGGATCATCGCGGTCGCGACCGACACCATCTGGCGCGGCGAGACGTCCATGTAGTCGACGTCGTCGCCGGGGATGTAGTCGACCTCGCCGCCGCGGCGGCGGACCAGGACGCGGTTCTCGGCGAAGTGCAGGTCGTTCGTCAGCGGCGCGTTGGCCTGCGCGATGACGAAGCGGTCCTCCTCGTCGGCCGTCAGGTAGTCCACGTCGTCGGTGACGACGCCGTCGACGACCTTGCGGTACGGGGTCTCGATGAAGCCGAACGCGTTGACCCGGCCGTACGAGGCGAGCGAGCCGATCAGGCCGATGTTCGGGCCTTCCGGCGTCTCGATCGGACACATGCGGCCGTAGTGCGACGGGTGCACGTCGCGGACCTCGAAGCCGGCCCGCTCACGGGACAGACCACCGGGGCCGAGCGCGTTGAGCCGGCGCTTGTGGGTGAGCCCGGACAGCGGGTTCGTCTGGTCCATGAACTGCGACAGCTGGCTGGTGCCGAAGAACTCCTTGATGGAGGCGACGACCGGCCGGATGTTGATCAGGGTCTGCGGCGTGATCGCCTCGACGTCCTGGGTCGTCATGCGCTCGCGCACGACGCGCTCCATGCGGGCGAGGCCCGTACGCACCTGGTTCTGGATCAGCTCGCCGACGTTGCGGATGCGGCGGTTGCCGAAGTGGTCGATGTCGTCGGTCTCGACGACGACGGACTGGCCGTTGTCCCCGACGGTCTCGACCTCACCGGCGTGCAGCTTCACCAGGTACTTGATCGAGGCGATGATGTCCTCGACCGTCAGCGTGCCGGCGTCGAGCGGCGCGGCGGCGCCCAGCTTCTTGTTGATCTTGTAGCGGCCGACCTTGGCGAGGTCGTAGCGCTTGGGGTTGAAGTACAGGTTCTCCAGCAGCGTCTGCGCGGCCTCCTTGGTCGGCGGCTCGCCCGGACGCAGCTTGCGGTAGATGTCGAGCAGCGCGTCGTCCTGCCCCTGGGTGTGGTCCTTCTCCAGGGTGGCGCGCATGGACTCGTACTCGCCGAACTCCTCGAGGATCTGCTCGTTCGTCCAGCCGAGGGCCTTGAGCAGCACGGTGATCGACTGCTTGCGCTTGCGGTCGATGCGGACACCGACCATGTCGCGCTTGTCGATCTCCATCTCCAGCCAGGCGCCCCGGGAGGGGATGACCTTGACGGAGAAGATGTCCTTGTCGGAGGTCTTGTCGATGGAGGAGTCGAAGTAGACGCCCGGGGACCGGACGAGCTGCGAGACCACGACACGCTCGGTGCCGTTGATCACGAAGGTGCCCTTGTCCGTCATGAGCGGGAAGTCGCCCATGAAGACCGTCTGGGACTTGATCTCCCCGGTCTCGTTGTTGGTGAACTCGGCGGTGACGAAGAGCGGGGCGGCGTACGTGAAGTCGCGCTCCTTGCACTCGTCGATGGAGTTCTTCGGGGGCTCGAAGCGGTGGTCGCGGAAGGTCAGCGACATCGACCCGGAGAAGTCCTCGATCGGGGAGATCTCCTCGAAGATCTCCTCGAGGCCGGACTTGGTGGGGACGTCCTGTCCATGATCCAGGGCATCCTCGACACGAGCCTTCCAGGCGTCGTTGCCGAGGAGCCAGTCAAAGCTCTCGGTCTGGAGCGCAAGAAGGTTCGGAACCTCGAGGGGTTCCTTGATCTTCGCGAAAGAGATGCGCAGCGGGGCGGTGCTGGCGCCGTTGTTCGAACTAGCGGTCGAGGCGGTGCGCGAGGCGGCCAAGAGGGGTCCTTCCGAGGGCTCGGACTCACTACGCGCGTACCGGTCCCAAAACCCACACGGGGAGGAGAACGCCCAGGTCAAAGCGTGTCTCTCAAGATCGTACGAGCTCTGGACAGACCCCTGGTGACGGGCAGGGGCAGTTAACAGGCAGCGCAAAGGGTCAGTGTAGCGACTCGCCACACTGATGTCCAGCGGAGGCTGGAGACCAGCAAATCGTCGATCTCTCCCTGCCTGAGGAGTGCCCGCCTCGCGTGGGGCCTCCCCTGAAGTTATGCCGAATACCGGATGCCTTCGCGCTTGAAGCCATTCCCACTCCGTCACCGATCCATGCCTCGGAGTACGGACCGATGTGACGACCTGAGATGTGACGACCTGAGAATCGCGCGCCGCTGGCCGTTCGTCAAGGCCCCCCTGCCCCAGGGAGATCATGTCGGCCGCCCCGGCCGGTGAAGATCACCATACCCGCCGGTGCCCGCGGGGCAAGCGCTCCGGCCGGGGGCCCGGCAACGCAGCGAGGGCGACCACCCGGATGGGTGATCGCCCTCGGTGGCGGCACTGGGGCCGTCAGACCCGGCGGGCCGGGCTCACAGCGCCCTGGCCGGCCGGGACGAGGTCACTTGACCTCGACGGAGGCGCCGGCGCCCTCGAGGGACTCCTTGGCCTTGTCCGCGGCCTCCTTGTTGACCTTCTCCAGAACCGCCTTCGGCGTGCCGTCGACCAGCTCCTTGGCCTCCTTCAGGCCGAGCGAGGTCAGCTCGCGCACGACCTTGATGACCTGGATCTTCTTCTCGCCGGCGCCGAGCAGGACGACGTCGAACTCGTCCTTCTCCGGCTCCGCCTCCGCACCGGCGGGGGCGCCCGGGACGCCCACGGCGACGGCGGCCGGGGCGGCGGCCTCGACGTCGAACTTCTCCTCGAACTTCTTGACGAAGTCGGAGAGCTCGAGGAGGGTCATCTCCTCGAACTGCGCGAGCAGGTCTTCCTGGCTGAGCTTCGCCATGGTGGCGGTCCTTCCACTAAGTCGGCTGGTGCCGGTTGTGCTGATGCATCGGTACGGCGGGCGTTCGCGGTGCCCGCTGAGCCACGGGGAGCGCTTCTGCTACTCCGCGGCGTCGGCGGGAGCCGGCGTACCGGCACCGCCCTGCTCGACCTTGTCGCGCAGCGCGTCCGCGGTGCGGACGAACTTCGTGAGCGGGGCCTGGAAGGTCGCCGCGGCCTTCGCCATGGACGCCTTCATGCCACCGGCCAGCTTGGCGAGCAGCACCTCACGGGACTCGAGGTCCGCGAGCGTGTTGATCTCCGCGGCGGTCAGGGCCTTGCCGTCGAGGACACCGCCCTTGATGACGAGCGCGGGGTTGTCCTTGGCGAAGTTACGCAGTCCCTTGGCCGCCTCGACCGGGTCACCGGTCACGAAGGCGACAGCGGTCGAGCCCTGGAGGTGCTCGTCGAGCTGCTCGAGCCCGGCCTCCTTCGCCGCGATCTTGGTCAGCGTGTTCTTCACCACTCGGTACTGCGCGTTCTCGCCGAGAGAACGGCGCAGATCCTTCAGCTGCGCCACGCTCAGTCCGGTGTACGCGGTCACGACGGCCGCGTTGGAGCCACGGAGCTTGTCCGCGATCTCCTTGACGGCCTCGACCTTGTCCGGCGTCGCCATGAGCCTCAGCCTCCTTCCGGGTGATGGGACCGCCCTTCGCATGCACGAGGCCCCTGCACACACGACAAACGCCCCGGCGCAGGCGCACGGGGCGTGACTCGACCGTACGGACCCGGGGGCCCGGCGGGAGGGTCTTCCTCATTCACCTGCGCGGGCCGTCCGCGGTGTACGCGGAACCTTCGGCCACCGCACTCCCCTGCGGGCGTACGGCGGCGGCCAGCGGTCTTTGGCTACGAGGAGGAAGCGTACGGCAGCGGCCGTCCCGCGGGCAAATCGCCCCCGGGACGGCCGGGCCGTACGCGACGTGACGTGCGGTGCTACGCGCCGCCCTCGGCGCCCTCCATGTCCTGCATCATGCCGTTCATGTCCGTCGTCTCGGACGCCGGCGGGGCCTTCACCGTGACGGGCTCGTTGTAGCTGAGGAAGGTCATGGTGGTGTCCAGCGGACCCTCCTTCGTCTCGGCCTGCATGCGGAACTGCTTGGTGTGGTCCTCGCCGTCGATCCACATGTCCATGGTGAACTCGTCGACGCCCTGCTCCGCCATCTCGTCGATCTTCTCCTGGCGGTTCTTCTTCGCCTTCGCGTCCAGGCCCGTCAGCTCCGCGCGGAGGTCGTCGAGGGTGACCGTCCCGGTGTAGCGGGTGGTCTCCACTCCCTCGATCTCCTCCTCGCCGACCTTCTTCAGGTCGTCGGCCGCGTTCATCATCTGGGCTTCCTCGGCGGGGTTGTCGTCCGCCTGCTTCATCTCCAGCAGCGGGTTCCCGCCCTCGCCCCCCTCCGCGTCCGACATGGCGATCTTCAGCCAGGTCTTGCCGCCCATCTGGGCGGCGGCCTCTTCGCCGAGGTTCATGTACATGGCGTCGTCGACGAGACGTATCTCCATCTCGCCGCTCTCGTCGGGGGTCGCCCCGTCGACCGTCATCGTCATCTGCATGGCGGGCGGTTCCATGCTGATCGCCCCCGTGCCCTCCATGACGCCCTCACCCGGCACCTCGCCGGCCATCCGGTACTCGAGGGAGGTGAACTCCTCGGCCTTCTCCGTGGCCTTGCGGACGGCGGCTGCGGGCGTGACGTCGACAGGCTGAGCGGCGTCTCCGCCCTTCCTGCCGCCCGCCTTGCCGTTTCCCTCGTCGTCGCCGCAGGCGGTGAAGGCGGTCAGGGCCAGGGCGGCCGCGCCGAGCGCGGCTCCGCCCCGTACGAACGTCGAGCGCATCGTCATCCTTTCCCTCCGGGTACACGTGTCCCGGGACATGGAAGGGAACACGCTATCGGACCGGGTGAACCGGCCTGCCGCTACTGGATCTCGGTGAAGTCGATGCTCTCCGCCGCCGACGGCTCCTCGACGTTCACGTCGACGCCGTAGTCCGAGTAGTAGACGGTGGTGCTGAACTCGCCGCCCGTCATCTTCCCGGACTCCTCGCGCTTGATCATCAGGTCGTTCTCGTCCACCCAGATGTCGACGGTCTGCGTGGTGACGCCGGAGGCCTCAAGCTGGTCCTCCAGATCGGAAAGCTGCTGCTCGCTCAGCGTCTTGGACGACGCGCGCGCCAGGTCGGAGACGTCGACGGTGCCGGAGTAGTGCGTGGTCTGGACGCCGCGCACGTCCTCCTGGCCGACCTCCTCGACGTCCTCGGAGGCCAGCAGGAGCTTCACGGCCTGCCCCGGGGTGCTGTTCTGCATCTGGTCCTTCATGTAGTCCCCGGACGGGCCCATGAACTCCGACAGGTCGTCGTAGTCGTAGCGGATCCACTTCTTGTCCGGGTACTGGGTCTGGAACGCGCCCTCGACGCCCGCGTAGTAGGCGTCCGGCAGGTAGCGGGCGTCCAGCGTGCCGTCGTCGTCCATCATCTGGATCGAGGAGGCCATCTGACCGTCGGTGTACTTGACGGTGGCGGTGCCGATCGCGCCGTCGGCCCAGTCGAGTTCGCCCTCGTTCTCGGTGGTCATCGCGTCGCCCATGACCATGGTGCTCTCGAACTTCGACGACTCCGCGCCCGTGGTCTTCTCGTCGATCGCCTTCAGCGCGGCCTGGGCGCCCCGTATGGTCCCGCTGCCGCCGTTACCGCCGCCGTCGCCGCCCCCGTTGCCGGAACCGCCGTCACCGCCGCCGGAGTCGGACCCGCAGGCCGCCGCGAATGCGAGCAGCAGCGCCGCCCCCAGAGAGACACCTGCGCGCTTCACGGTCGTGTGCATGGGAATCCCCGCCCCCTCGTGGTGGTCGTTCTCGTACGGACAGGCGTTCTGCCCGTACGGCCAGTGAACACCAGAAACGGGCCGGACCCGGTGCCCCAAGGGCGTTCCGGATCCGACCCGTTGCAGGGCCGTGACAGATGATGCGTGCTCGTCGAACGGGCGTGCCCGTCAGACCGCGGTGTCCTCCGTCAGGAGGTTCCGCACACGCGCGGGGTCCACCGGGATGCCGGGGCCCATCGTCGTGGTGATCGTGGCCTTCTTGATGTAACGGCCCTTGGCGGCCGACGGCTTGAGCCGCAGCACCTCCTCCAGCGCCGCACCGTAGTTCTCCACCAGCTGACGCTCGTCGAACGAGGTCTTGCCGATGATGAAGTGCAGGTTGGAGTGCTTGTCGGTGCGGAACTCGATCTTGCCGCCCTTGATCTCGGTGACGGCCTTCGCCACATCGGGCGTGACCGTGCCGGTCTTCGGGTTCGGCATCAGACCGCGCGGGCCGAGGAACCGGCCGAGGCGGCCGACCTTGCCCATGAGGTCCGGGGTGGCCACGACCGCGTCGAAGTCGAGGCGGCCCTTCTGCACCTCTTCGATCAGCTCGTCGGCGCCGACGATGTCGGCGCCCGCGGCCTCCGCGGCCGCTGCACGGTCACCGGTCGCGAAGACCAGGACCCGGGCGGTCTTGCCGGTGCCGTGCGGGAGGTTCACGGTGCCGCGGACCATCTGGTCGGCCTTGCGCGGGTCGATGCCCAGCCGCATGGCGACCTCGACGGTGCCGTCGAACTTCGTCGCGGACGTCTCCTTGGCGAGGCGGACGGCCTCGAGGGGTGCGTACTGCCGCGTGCGGTCGACCTTGGCGTCGCCGCTGCGGAGTGCCTTGCTGCGCTTCACTGCTGCTCCTGAGGTGTCGGTACGGAGTCGTGGTCCGGGCCGGCGCACGGCCCTGCCACTGGGTGCTGCGGGTGGCGGGGTGCGCTCAGCCCTCGACCGTGACGCCCATGGAGCGGGCGGTGCCGGCGATGATCTTCTCGGCGGCGTCCAGGTCGTTGGCGTTGAGGTCGGCCATCTTGGTGGTGGCGATCTCGCGGACCTGGTCGCGGGTGATCTTCGCGACCTTGGTCTTGTGCGGCTCGCCGGAGCCCTTCTCGACGCCCGCGGCCTTGAGGATCATCTTCGCGGCCGGCGGCGTCTTGGTGATGAAGGTGAACGAACGGTCCTCGTAGACCGTGATCTCCACCGGGATGACCCAGCCGCGCTGCGACTCGGTCGCGGCGTTGTACGCCTTGCAGAACTCCATGATGTTCACGCCGTGCTGGCCCAGCGCGGGGCCGACCGGCGGGGCCGGGTTCGCGGCACCGGCCTGGATCTGGAGCTTGATCAGCCCCGTGACCTTCTTCTTCTTGGGAGGCATGTCTCTCCGGGTCCTTGAATGAGAGGTTTTGCGCCTCGGTCCGGTGATCTGCCGATCGCCCGGACGGAGGCATACCGCACCACGATAGCCGTCTCGGGCACGGGTCCTGAAACCGAGCAGGTCAGAGCGGCTGTGAAGCCCTCTGACCTGGTCGGAAGCGTGGCGGGCGGGATGCCCTCAGTCGTTCTTCTGGATCTGGTCGAAGCTCAGCTCGACCGGGGTCTCCCGGCCGAAGATCTCCACCAGGCCCTTGACCTTCTTCGAGTCGGCGTTGATCTCGTTGATCGTCGCCTGCAGCGTCGCGAACGGGCCGTCGGTGACGGTGACCGAGTCGCCCACGGCGAAGTCGAGCACCTGCACCTCGACCTTGCGGGACGGCGCCGGCTTGCCCTCGGCCTCCGCGGCCTCGCGGGCGGCCTTCTCCTCGGCCTCCGGGGCGAGCATCCGGACGATCTCGTCGAGCGTCAGCGGGTACGGGTCGTAGGCGTTGCCGACGAAGCCGGTGACGCCCGGGGTGTTGCGCACGACGCCCCACGACTCGTTCGTCAGGTCCATCCGCACCAGGACGTAGCCCGGGAGCTTGTTCTGCCGGACGTTCCTGCGCTCGCCGTTCTTGATCTGGACGACCTCTTCCTCGGGCACCTCGGCCTGGTAGATGAAGTCCTCGACGTTCAGGGAGACGGCGCGCTGTTCGAGGTTGGCCTTGACCCGCTTCTCGTAGCCCGCGTAGGTGTGGATCACGTACCACTCGCCGGGCAGGCCGCGCAGGTCCTGGCGCAGCGCCTCGACGGGGTCGACGGCCTCCTCGGCCGGCTCGGCGGCGTCGTCGGTCTCGTCGGGCTTCTCGTCCGCCTCCGCGGCCGCCTCGTCGCCGGCCTCGTCGACGTCTTCCTCGTCGACGGCCTCGGCGTCCTCCGCCTCGTCGGCCGCGCTCTCGGCGTCGTCCTCGGCGTCCTCGGCGTCGTCGCGGCCGGCCTCCGCCGCCGCCGTCTCGGCCGCCTCCACCTGCTCGGCAGGCTCAGCCTGCGCAGCGTCGGCGACCTCGTCGGTCGCGACTGCGTCGTTCAGGTTCGGGTCAGACACGGTAGCTGCTTCTTCCTGGCTCAAAAGGGGATGTGCACATGCAGTCGCCTACCTTACGTACCTTACGGGGCGGCGTACGCGAATCGGTCAGCCGAAGACGTACTGCATGAGTTCGGTGAACCCGAAGTCGATCACCGTCACGATGCCGATCATGACCACCACGAAGATGATCACCACGGTCGTGTACGTCGTGAGCTGATTCCGCGTCGGCCAGACGACCTTGCGCAGCTCCGCGACGATCTGGCGGTAGAAGAGCGCCAGGCGGCCGAACGGGCCCTTCCGGCCGCGCTTGCCGCCGCGGCGAGCGGGTCGCGCGTCGCCTTCGGGGCGGTCAGGCGTCGCGGTGGAGGCTTCCGTCACTCGTCCCTCACCTGGATCCCGGTTCGTTGACCTGCCGCGCCCGGTGGTGCAGCACGGCGGGGCTGCTGTGAACTGCGTACGCACCCCCTGAGGGGATGCGCCTAGCAGGGCCGGAGGGACTTGAACCCCCAACCGCTGGTTTTGGAGACCAGTGCTCTACCAATTGAGCTACGACCCTTTGTGTCATCCCAACCTAACGCATTCCTGCAGGGGCTTCACGAGCGCGTGCAAGATCTGCACCAGGGCTGGCACGGTGGTTGAGTGTACGGGTTTCACGCCCCGCCGTCGAACGAGTACGCCGCGCGCCCCGCGTACGAGCCGTGCAACCCACGTGCCCGGCCCCCCGCCCGTCTGGAACGATGGGCCCATGACCGCTGCAAACACCGCGTCCCAGTCCCCGACCGAACGACGGGTGTCGGCCCGCGTCGGCGCCATCTCCGAGTCCGCGACGCTCGCCGTGGACGCCAAGGCCAAGGCCCTGAAGGCGGCCGGCCGGCCCGTGATCGGCTTCGGCGCCGGCGAGCCCGACTTCGCGACGCCCGACTACATCGTCGAGGCCGCGATCGCAGCGTGCACCAACCCGACGTACCACCGCTACACCCCCGCCGGCGGGCTGCCCGAGCTGAAGACCGCCATCGCCGCGAAGACCGCCCGCGACTCGGGCTACGAGGTGGAGCCCGCCCAGGTGCTCGTCACCAACGGCGGGAAGCAGGCGATCTACGAGTCGTTCGCCGCCCTGCTCGACCCGGGCGACGAGGTCATCGTCCCGACGCCGTACTGGACCACCTACCCCGAGTCGATCCGGCTGGCCGACGGCGTGCCCGTCGACGTCGTCGCCGACGAGACCACGGGCTACCGGGTCTCCGTCGAGCAGCTTGAAGCCGCGCGCACCCCGCGCTCGAAGGTGCTGCTCTTCGTCTCCCCGTCGAACCCGACCGGCGCGGTCTACTCCCGCGAGCAGGTCGAGGCGATCGGCCGCTGGGCGGCGGAGCACGGGCTGTGGGTGCTGACCGACGAGATCTACGAGCACCTGGTGTACGGGACCGCCGAGTTCCACTCGCTGCCGGTGGTCGTGCCGGAGCTGCGCGACAAGTGCGTCGTGGTCAACGGCGTGGCCAAGACGTACGCGATGACCGGCTGGCGGGTCGGCTGGGCCATCGGCCCGAAGGACGTGATCAAGGCCGCGGCGAACCTGCAGTCCCACGCCACCTCCAACGTCTCCAACGTCGCGCAGGCCGCCGCGCTGGCGGCCGTCTCGGGCGACCTGGACGCGGTGGCGAAGATGCGCGAGGCGTTCGACCGGCGGCGCAGGACGATCGTGCGGATGCTGAACGAGATCGAGGGCGTGGAGTGCCCCGAGCCGGAGGGCGCGTTCTACGCGTACCCGTCGGTGAAGGGGCTGCTCGGCAAGGAGATCCGCGGCCGGCGGCCGGCGAACTCGGTGGAGCTGGCCGAGGTGATCCTGGAGGAGGCCGAGGTGGCCGTGGTGCCGGGTGAGGCGTTTGGGACGCCGGGGTATCTGCGGCTGTCGTACGCGCTGGGGGACGAGGACCTGGTCGAGGGCGTCTCGCGGATGCAGAAGCTGCTGGCGGAGGCCGAGTAGGCGCGCACGTGAGCGGGCGGGGCCTGTCCGGACAACAGTCCGGGCAAGCCCTCGTTCGTAGGTGCCGGTGTCGCCGCCCCCCGCGGATGCGGCAAGATCTCTCCATGGAGCACGACCACCGCCCCGTCGCACGAGACGTCCGCCGCCTGCCGAAGGCTCATCTGCACCTGCACTTCACCGGCTCCATGCGCTCCGCCACGCTGATCGAGCTGGCCGGGAAGTACGGCGTGCACCTGCCCGAGGCGCTGAGCAGCGGCGAGCCGCCCAAGCTGCGCGCGACCGACGAGCGCGGCTGGTTCCGCTTCCAGCGGCTGTACGACCTGGCCCGCTCCTGTCTGCGTACGCCCGAGGACATCCAGCGGCTGGTGCGCGAGGCCGCCGAGGAGGACGTCGCGGACGGCTCGGGCTGGCTGGAGATCCAGGTCGACCCCACGTCGTACGCGCCGCGCCTGGGCGGGCTGATCCCGGCGCTGGAGATCATCCTCGACGCGGTCGAGACCACGGCCCGGGACACCGGCCTCGGGATGCGCGTACTGGTCGCCGCGAACCGGATGAAGCACCCGCTCGACGCCCGTACCCTCGCCCGTCTCGCCGTGCGCTACGCGGACCGCGGCGTCGTCGGCTTCGGGCTGTCCAACGACGAGCGCCGCGGCTTCGCCCGCGACTTCGACCGCGCCTTCGCCATCGCCCGCGAGGGCGGCCTGCTGGCCGCCCCGCACGGCGGCGAGCTGGCCGGGCCGACGAGCGTCCGCGACTGCCTGGACGACCTGGACGCGAGCCGCATCGGGCACGGCATCCGCGCCGCCGAGGACCCGCGGCTGCTGTCGCGGCTGGCGGCGGCGGGGGTGACGTGCGAGGTGTGCCCGTCGTCGAACGTCGCCCTGGGGGTGTACGAGCGGCCGGAGGACGTGCCGCTGCGGGCGCTGTGGGACGCGGGGGTGCCGATGGCGCTGGGGGCGGACGACCCGCTGCTGTTCGGGTCGCGGCTGGCGGCGCAGTACGAACTGGCGCGTGCACACCACGGGTTCACGGACGAGGAGCTGGCGGAGCTGGCGCGGCAGTCGGTACGGGCCTCGGTGGCGCCTGAGGACGTGCGGCGGGGCCTGCTGGCCCAGGTGGACGACTGGCTGTCGGGAGAGCCGGAGACCGGCCGTCAGGCGGCCGGCGGGGGCGCCGCCGACGGGGCCGCCGCGGGCGGCGGGGCGAGCGCGGCCCAGAGCGTACGGGACAGCGCCGCGGCGAAGTCGTCCACCGGCTGAACCGCCGCGGGCCCGCCGAAGGCCACGAAGAACGCCCGCTGGAAGCATGCGCCGAGCAGCATCACCGCCGCGGCCCGCGGGTCCGCGTCGGCGCGGATACGGCCGCGCTCGCGCTCCTGTGCCAGATAGGCCGCGAGCGCGTCGCCCGCCTCGTACGGCCCCTTGCGCCCGACCGCGGCGAGCCCTTCGGCGAACCGCGCGAGCAGCCCCGGCTCGACCAGCAGCGCGCCCACCATGGGCAGCATCTCCTGGTAGAAGTCCGCGGCCTTGTGGGCGACGGCCTCCAGACACTCCTCGACGTCGCGCCCGCCCGGGTCCTCTGCCAGCTCGGTGAGGAGCGCGCCGAGGCGGGGCAGCCGCTCGAAGAGGACGCGCAGGAAGATGTCCTCCTTGTTGACGAAGTGCTTGTAGAGCAGCGCCTCCGAGCAGCCCGCCTCGCGCGCGATCTCCTTGGTCGTCGCGTGCACGAACCCGGCGGTGCGGATGAGGCGCTCCGCGGCGTCGACGATGCGCTCCGGAGCCGGCCTTGACGGCGAGGTGGGCATTCACTCACCCTAACAGGGGGTGGGTGAGCACCCACTTACGGGAGGGACCATGAAGCTCACGGTCTTGGGCGCGTCCGGCCTGACCGGCCGGGAGGTCGTCCGGCAGGCGCTGGCCGCCGGGCACGAGGTGACGGCAGTGGTGCGCAAGGGGGCACGGAGCCTGGCCGCAGGGCCCGGTGCGGACTCCGGGGACGGCGCGGCATCGGAGGGGAAGGGCCGTGGCGGCGCGGCGGGCGGTGCGCGCCGGGCCGGACCCGGCGGCGGGCGCGGGCGGCTGACGGTGACGACCGTCGAGGACCTGACGAACCCCGCGGCCCTCGGTCCCGTCGTCAGGGGCCGCGACGCGCTGCTGTTCTGCCCCGGCCTGTCGGGCGGCGGGAGGCCCACGGGCCGCCTCGGCGCCGCTGCGCACGCGCTCGTACGGGCCGCGCGGGCGGCGGGCGTACGGCGGCTGCTGGTCGTCAGTACGGCGCCGGTCGGACCGCCGGCGCCGGACGAGGGAGTGCTGGGGCGGGCGGTGTCGCCGGTGCTGCGGACGGTCTTCAAGGACGTGTACGCCGAGGCCGCCGCGATGGAGTCGGAGATGGCGCACAGCGGACTTGACTGGACGGTGCTGCGGCCGGGCAAGCTGACGAACCGGCGGGGTAAGGGGCGCTACCGGCGCCGGGTCGGCGGCAACGTCCCCGGCACGGGGACGCTGGCGCGGGCGGACCTGGCGCGGGCGGTGCTCGACCTGATGGACGACCCGGCGGCGCGGGGGCGGACGGTGGGGCTGGGGTCGGCGCGGGGCTGAGGCCCCGTACCGCCGCTACAGCCTGACGCCGACCGTCACCGGCTCGTTGACCAGCGTGACGCCGAAGGCGTCCCGTACGCCGTCGCGCACCTCGCGGGCGAGCGCGAGCAGGTCTTCGGTGGTCGCCGAGCCGCGGTTGGTCAGGGCCAGGGTGTGCTTGGTGGAGATACGGGCCGGGCCCGTGCCGTAGCCGCGGGTGAAGCCGGCGTGGTCGATGAGCCAGGCCGCGGACGTCTTCGTCAGCCCCTCCCCCGCCGGGAACGCCGGCGGGCGCGCGTCGGGGCCGAGACGGCCGGCGACGCGGTCGAGGAAGGCGGCGTGGGCCTGCTCGTCGAGGATCGGGTTGGTGAAGAACGAGCCGGCCGACCACGTGTCGTGGTCCTCCGGGTCGAGCACCATGCCCTTGCCGGCGCGCAGCTTCAGCACGGCGTCACGCGCCTGCGCGGCCGGCACCCGCTCGCCGGGCGCGACGCCGAGCATGCGCGCCGCCTCCCCGTACCGGATGGGCGCGGAAAGCCCGCCCTCGTCGGCGAGCCGGAAGCGGACGCGCAGCACGACGAAGCGGTCGGGATCGGCCTTGAAGCGGCTGTGCCGGTACGAGAAGCCGCAGTCGGCGCCGGGGACGGTGACGGTCTCGCCGGTGGTGCGGTCGTACGCGACGACCTCGGTGATCGTCTCCGCGACCTCCTGGCCGTACGCACCGACGTTCTGGATCGGCGTCGCCCCGGCCGAGCCGGGGATGCCGGCCAGGCACTCGACGCCGGCGAGTCCGGCGTCGACGGTGCGGGCGACGGCGTCGGACCAGTTCTCGCCGGCGGCCAGTTCGAGCGCGGTGCCGTCGAGGGCGAAGCCGGCGGTGGCGATGCGCAGCGCGGTGCCGGGGAAGCCGGCGTCGGAGACGACCAGGTTGCTGCCGCCGCCGACGATCAGCAGCGGGGTCCCGGCGGCGTCGGCCGCGCGCACGGCGTCGACCACCTCGGCGTCGGTCGTGGCGGTGACGAGCCGGGCGGCGGGGCCGCCGAGGCGGAGGGTGGTCAGCGGGGCGAGGGGGGCGTCGTGGCGTACCTGCACGGGGCCAAGGTTACGGGCCGGAGCCGGCACCGCGGGTAGCCGGTGCCGGGACGCCGAGGGCGGGGAGCAGTTCGCGCTCCTCGTAGGTGAAGTGTGCGTCGAGGCGGGCGGCGAGGGCGTGGAGCTCGGCGCGGACGGGGGCGGTCTGCGCGTGGTGGGAGGCGGGAGCCGCCGCGGGCGGCAGGGTGGCGGCGAGGTCGCGTACGCGCTCCAGCATCGCGGTGACCGCGCGGTGCTCGTCGCGGATGCGGGCGACGGCGGGGGCGAGAGCGGGAAACTGCCGCTCCATGGCGCCGAGGTGGCCGTCCTCCGCGCCGTGGTGGTCTTCGAGGGAGGCGCAGTAGGCGAGGCAGTGGCGGCGGAGGTCGCGGAGGGCGGGCGCGGCGGGCGAGGGGCCGGTGGGGCTTTCGGGGCCCGCGGGGCCGGCCTCGGCGGCGGCCAGCACCCCGGCCAGCTCGCGGCGCAGCTCGTCGTGCGCCCGGAGCAGTTGCTCCGCTGCGGCCCGGCGGCGCTGCGGGTCGGCGAAGAGGTTGGGGTGCAGGGCGACGACGGGGATGGTGCGGGCGGTGCCGCGCTCGTACGCGGCGAAGGCGGGGTCGAGGCCGGCCTGCACCGCGTACACCCGGTCGCGTTCCGCGGCGGGCAGCGGGACCGCGTCGGCCTCGTACGCCACGGTGCCGCCGGGGGCGTCGGCGTCGCGGATCTCGACGGTGACGCGGGGGTGGGCGAGGAGGTTGTGGTACCAGGCGGGGTGGTGGTCGGCGCCGCCGTTGGAGCCGAAGACGAGCAGGCGGGCACCGTCGCGGAGGTAGACGACGGGGTTGGTGCGGCGGGTGCCGCTGCGGGCCCCGGTGGTGGTGAGGAGCACGAGGGGTGCGCCCTCGAACATGCCGCCGACGCGGCCGCCGTTCGCCCGGAACTCCTCGATGACCCGCCGGTTGAACTCCGCCGGGCTCGGCTGCTGCTGCTCGGTCGTCACGGGGACCGCCTCTCGCGCTCGCGGGTAGCATCGCGCTCACGCCGTAGAAGATTTTGCTTTTAAAGCAAAGATGCTTTGAGCGCAAAGCTAAAGAGGGGAGCGCCGCGGTGTCAACCGCCGGGCCGGACGTCGACGACGCCATCCGTACGCTGCTGCTGCTCATGCCGCGCATGGTCGGGCGCGCGAAACGGCTGCCGGTCCCCGGCGAGCTGCGCTCCCTCGCGCTCGCCCCGCGGCACCTCTCCCTCCTCGCCTATCTGCTCTTCGACGGCGAGTCGAGCGTCAACGAGCTGGCCGAGCGGCTGGAGGTGGCCCCGACGACGGTGAGCCTCATGGTCGGCGAGCTGAGCCGCAAGGGCGTCCTGGAGCGGCGCGAGGACCCGGCGGACCGGCGGCGGAAGCTGGTCAGCATCACGGCGGAGCGCCGCCCGGCGATCGACGGGTGGCTGGGGCGGAGCGCGGCGGCGTGGCGGGAGGCGCTGGGGCCGCTGACGGCGGACGAGCGGCGAACGTTCGTGGAGACGCTGGCGGCGTACGAGCGGCACCTGGGCGAGGGCGAGCAGCCCTAGCGGGGCTACGCGCGAGTGGGCGGGGCTACGCGCGCCGGCGCGGGGCGCGGTGGCGGCCGCGGCCGGCGGCCACGGCCCGTACGGCCAGGAACACCACCGCGGCCAGGGCCACGACGCCCAGGACCACCTTCGAGTACACGCCGACCAGGTCGCTGATCTCGTGCCAGCGCGAACCCAGCCAGTAGCCCGCGAGCACGAACACCGTGTTCCACAGGGCGCTGCCCGCGGCCGTGAGGCCGAGGAAGACCGGCACCGGCATCCGTTCGACGCCCGCGGGCACCGATATGAGGCTGCGGAAGATCGGGATCATGCGGCCGAAGAACACCGCCTTCGTGCCGTGCCGGGCGAACCACGCCTCCGTACGCTCGATGTCGCGCACCTTCAGCAGCGGCAGCTTCGCCGCCAGCGCGACGGTCCGCTCGCGGCCGAGGAGCGCGCCGACCCAGTACAGCGCGAGGGCGCCGACGACGGAGCCGACGGTGGTCCAGACGAGGACCGCCACCAGGTTCAACCCGCCCTGGTTGGCCGTGAATCCGGCGAGCGGGAGGATGACCTCGCTGGGCAGCGGCGGGAAGAGGTTCTCCAGCGCGATGGCCAGCCCGGCCCCCGGCGCCCCGAGATCCTCCATGAGCCCGGCGGCCCACCCCGCGACGCCGCCGCTGGGCGCTTCTCCGGCAGCGATTCCGATCATGGCGATGACGTTACGTGGCCCCTCCGACAACCGGAATCCGGGGTCCCACCCAAGCCCGTACGGAAAACCACACCCCCCGGGCTGTGCCGGACCGCACACCGGAGATTCGTGCGGAAAGCCGCAGTGCGCCCCTCCCCCGCCCGCGGTTAGCGTGATCGCATCATGCGTCCGATCCTGCTCCGCCGCCTGCGTACCGCGGCCGGGGTCCTCACCGGCGGCCTCACCGCCCTCGCCGAGCTGCCGCTGGTCGCCCTGTGCGGCCTGTGGCTCCTCGCCACGTGGCCGTGGCAGGCCGCCGCCGGCGGCGCCCCGCGCGGGACGCGCCTCCCGTACGAGGCCGCCGCCCGCCTGGCGACGGCGGAGCGCAGACGCATGACGTACTTCTACGGCAGCGAACTCGCCCCGCCCCGCGCCACCCCCCGCGCGCTGCAGTACCTCGCGCTGCGCTGGGGCGTCGGCGCGCTCGGGGGCGCGGTGCTGCTGACGGCGCTGATCGGCGCGTTGTACGGCTCGACGCTGTTGTGGATCTGGTTCGTCGCGAGGGACGCCAACCCCTTCGTGATGCTCGCCTCCGGTCTGGGCGGCCTGTTTCTTCTGTTCCTCTCCATCCAGGGCATCGACGGTGTCGCCGCCCTCGACAACCACCTCGCCCACCGCTTCCTCGGCCCCAGCCCCGCCGACCTCCTTGAGCGCCGCATCGGCGAACTCGCCGCCACCCGCGCCGGCATCGTGGCCGCCGTACACGACGAGCGCCGCCGCATCGAACGCGACCTCCACGACGGCGTACAGCAGCGCCTCGTCGTCCTCGGCCTGCTCCTGGGCCGCGCCCGGCGCACCGGGGCCGCCGACCCGGACAAGGCACGGGACCTGCTCCGCCAGGCCCACGAACAGTCCCAACTGGCGCTCACCGACCTGCGCGAGGTCGCCTGGCACGTCTACCCCGCGGCGCTGGACGACACGGGCCTGCACGCGGCGCTGGAGGCGCTGGCGGAGCGCTCGGAGCTGCCCGTACGCATCGACTACGCGCTCGCCGACCCGCTGCCGGAAGCGGTGCGTACGGTCGCGTACTTCACGGTCTCCGAGGCCGTCACGAACGCGATCAAGCACGCGTCCGCCACGCTGGTGACCGTACGGCTGACGCGGGATGCGACGATGGCGCGCGTGAGCATCGAGGACGACGGCACCGGCGGCGCGAACCCGTCGGGCGGCGGCCTCCTGGGCCTCGCCCGCCGCGTCGCCGCACTCGACGGCCGGCTCACCGTCTCCAGCCCGCCCGGCGGGCCCACCACCGTCACCGCGGAGCTGCCGTGCGCGTAGTGCTGGCCGACGACTCGACGCTGCTCCGCGAGGGCCTCGCCCGCCTCCTCACCGACGAGGGCCACGACGTCACCGCCGCCGTCGGCGACGCTCCGGCCCTGGTCGCGGCCGTCGCCGCCGACCCCCCGGACGTCGCGGTCGTCGACGTCCGCATGCCCCCGGGCCACTCCGACGACGGCCTGCGCGCGGCACTGGAGATCCGCGAACGGTGGCCGGAGACGGGGGTGCTGGTGCTGTCGCAGTACGTCGAGCGGCGCTACGCGGCGGAGTTGGTCACCGGCAGCACGGGCGGCGTCGGCTACCTGCTGAAGGACCGCGTGGTGCAGGTGGACGAGTTCCTCGACGCCCTGGACCGCGTGGCCGCGGGCGGCACGGCCCTCGACCCCGAGGTCGTACGCCGCCTCCTGGCACACAGCACCCGCACGGACCCCCTGGACCGCCTGACCCCGCGCGAACGCGAGGTCCTGGACCGCATGGCCCAGGGCCATACCAACGCCACGATCGCCACCCGCCTCCACGTCTCGCAGAGCGCGGTGGAAAAGCACGTCAACGCGATCTTCGACAAGCTCGACCTGGGCCACACCGAGGGCTACAGCCGCCGGGTCCTGGCGATCCTGCGCTACCTGGAGCCGTGACCCGCCCCACGGGGTGGTCGACGAAAGACGTCGCGGACGGCGCGAGTCGCACATTGCGATGTGCGACCATTCAGGTACACCCTGTGACGCAGCGGCACTACGGTACCGGCCGGCGAGCGAAAGTCCGCCGGCCGGCAGGGGGATCCCATGCACATCAAGATCACGGCACAGGGCGGGCCGGAGGGCGAGGAGGAGCTGCGCTCCTTACGCAGGCATCTGGAGGACGACCCGGCCATCCCGCTGAGCCCCACTATGGGACTCAGCCTGGAGGCCATCGAGTTCGTCACCGGAAGCTCCTTCGACCTCGCCAACCTGGTCCTGGCGCTGTCCGCCTGGCGGGCATCGCGCCCGGTGAGTTCGACTCTGGAGGTGCAGCAGGACGAGCGCACCGTCCAACTCTCCCCGCAGGCACTCGCCAACCCCCAGACGACCGACGCGGCCCTGCGCCCCCGGCTGCCGCTGCCCCACCTCTCGTACGCCGTGCTGATCGGTGTCGCCGACCACACCCCCGAGAGCGGCCTCCGCTCCCTGCGGGCCGTGGACCGCGGCTGCCTGGAGCTGCGGGACGTACTGGGCGACGCCCGGATCTGGGGCCTGCCGACCAGTCGGTGCCAGATCGTCCGCCCGCAGAACCGCGCGCAGCTCCTGGACCCGGTGGCCCACGCCGCGCGGCAAGCATCGGACTGCCTGGTCGTCTACTGGGCGGGCCACGGCCTGACCCACGACGGCGCGCTCCATCTGACCCTGCCCGACAGCCGCGAGGCCGACATCCCGGGCACCGCGGTTCCGTTCACCGACCTGCTCCGGCGGCTCGGCGCCGCCCCCGACCCGCCGTCCCGGACGATCGTCATCCTGGACTGCTGCCAGGGCAGTGTCGCCTTCGATGCCGTACGAAGGGAGGTCGAAGCCGCCGAGCTGCGCGACATCTACGTACTGGCGGCCTCGCCCCCCGGCGGAGACGCGGTCGGCACCACCGGCACCGGTCTCACCGCGTTCACCCAGGCCCTGGTCGAAAGCGTCCGGGCCGGTATCGGCAACCGCCAGGACTTCCTGACCCCGAACGACATCGCCGCGGAGCTGCGCCGGATCGTTCCCGGCCAGGGCGGCCCCGCACCGCACACCCTGGACCCGCACACGGTCGGCAGCCGGCCCTTCGTCCGGAACCTCCGTGCCAAGCCGGGCACCGCGCACTCCTCCTGGCCCCGCCGGCACTCCAGGGCCCTGACGGCCTCGGCGGTCGCCCTCGCGATCATCAGCGCCGCGGGGGTCTGGAAGGGCTCCTCCGGCACCGGCACCACCGGCCCCTGCTCGGAAAAGGTCGGTCTGCTGGGCTACTCCGACGCCCTGGACACCCTCGCGGACCCCACGCCGGTCCAAGGGCTCTCGGCCCTCGCCGTCACCGGGGACCGCAGCCTCCTGGCCCTGGGGGACAACCGCCCTCCCCGCCTCCACTCCCTGACTCTCGACGCCGAGCGAGTCGTCCCCGCGGCCGGACACGCCACGATCCTGCACCCCCGGGACGACAAGCTCTCCGCCGCCGACATCGACGGCGAGGGGATGGCGGTGGACGGGAAGAACGTCCTGATCAGCTCGGAGGCAGGGCCGTCGATCCGGTCGTACCGACTCAGCGACGGCGTGCAGAACGGAGAGATCCACCTGCCGAAGGCCTTCGACGCATCCAGCCCCGCACGGCGGCTGGAATCCCTGAGCGTGAGCGAGGACCGCACCCGGTTGTACGCGGGGATGGAAGGGCCGCTGCACGCCGACGGCGAGGCGGCGGGCCGCAGCCAGGTACGGATCCTGCGCTACACCCGTTCTCCGGGCGGAGAGTTCGGCGCCAAGCCCCAGCAGTACGCGTACAAGACCGAATACGGTCTCTTCCTCACCGAGCTGATCGCCCTCGGCGGCGACCGGCTGCTCGCGCTGGAGCGCGGCTACATGCCGGAGGGCAATTCGGTCCACCTTTTCCTGCTCTCGCTGGCGAAGAAACCGGACATCAGCGGAACGAAGTCGATCTCCGACATCACCGAGGACTCCTGGGTGCAGAAGACGCCGCTGGCCAATCTGGTGCACTGCCCCACCGCAGGAGCACCTCACAAGCAGCCGCAGCTCAATCCCCTGCTGGACAACATCGAGGGCATGGCCCTGGGCGAGCACCTGCCGGACGGCCGCCGCGCCCTCTACCTGGTCAGCGACAACAACGCCAACACGGAGACCCAGACGACCAGGTTCTACAAGATGAGCGTGGACCTGTCCTGACGTCCCGAGACTCCCGGAGGAACCGATGAACAGATGGTGGGGTGCCGGGCTTCCCGCGCTGCTGCTGGCGGTCTCGCCGACCGCCCCGGCGGATCCCGCCGAGCCCGCCGCGGAGCCGGCCGGCCGGCCGGTTGCCTGCTCGCCGCGCACGTCGCTGACCGGCTTCTCCGATGCCCTGGACAAGGCCACCTTCGCCGGCACCCGGGTCGCCGGTCTCTCCGCACTGAGCGCCCGGCCGCACGCGCCGGTCCTGGCGCTCGCGGACAACACCGACGACGAGGCCAGGCTCTACCGGCTGGCCGTGCGCAACGCCCCCGGGCACGTCGGGGCGGCGGTACGCGACGTCACCGTCCTGCGCCGCCCGGACGGCACTCCGTACACCGGGGCCGACTTCGACGGAGAGGGCCTGGCCACCGAACCCGCGGGCACGGTACTCGCCTCCTCGGAACGCGAGCCCTCCATCCGCCGGTTCCGCCTGTCCGACGGCAGGCAGACCGCCGAACTGCCGGTGCCCCCGCGCTTCCGGGTCGCCCCCGCCGGGCAGGCCCCGGCCAACGAGACCTTCGAGTCCCTGACCACCACGCCCGACGGCCGCACCCTCTACGCCGGCATGGAAGGCCCGCTCGATGCCGACGGCCACGACGCGGCAGACCGCGGCCTGCTGCGCATCCTGCGCTACGGCAGCACCCTGGGCGGCCCCTTCGCCCCCGACGCCCAGCACGCCTACCGGACCGACCCCGGCCTCGGCCTGGCCGAACTGGCCGCACTGGACCGTCACCACCTGCTGGCCCTGGAACGCGGCTACACGGCAGGAGTCGGCAACACCGTCCGCGTCTACCGGGTGTCGCTCCACAGGGCGCCGGACGTCACCGGCCTCCCTTCGCTCACCGAGGCCGGCACCGGTGTCTTCCTCACCAAGCGGCTCCTGGTGGACCTGGCCGGCTGCCCGCCGTCCGGTGCCACTTCACCGCAGCCGCAGCCCAACCCGCTGCTGGACAACGTGGAAGGCATGACCCTTCCCGATCCCCGCACCCTGTTGCTCGTATCGGACGACAACGCATCGGCCCGGCAGGTCACCCGCGTTTACGTCCTCCGCCTGGAGTGATCACGCCGGCCTCGACTCTCGATCGTGCCCAGCCGCAGGACATCACCCGTTCCGCGGTGGAAGCCACGCTCGCGCACGTGCCCTCAACGTGCCTTTGGCTCCACCCGAAGCAGAATCTTCACAGGTCAGCAGCCTGGCCTACCGGTAGTTGACGAACTGCACGGCGAAGTCGAGGTCCTTGCCCTTGAGGAGGGAGATGACCTCCTGCAGCGCGTCCCGGCTCTTGGAGGTCACCCGCAACTCGTCCCCCTGCACCTGCGCCTTGACCCCCTTGGGCCCCTCGTCGCGGACGATCTTCGCGAGCTTCTTCGCGTCGTCCTGGGAGATGCCCTCCTTGACGGTGGAGTACAGCTTGTACTCCTTCCCGGACGCCTGCGGCTCCCCCGACTCCAGAGCCTTCAGCGAGATCCCCCGCTTGACCAGCTTGGACTGGAAGATGTCCAGCACGGCCTTGGCCCGCTCCTCGGCATTGGCCCGGATCTCGATCCGCTCCCCGGACCAGGCGATGGCGGCGCCGACGCCCTTGAAGTCGTAGCGCTGCGAGATCTCCTTGGCCGCCTGGTTGAGAGCGTTGTCGACCTCCTGCCGATCGACCTTCGAGACGATGTCGAAACTGGAGTCGGCCATCTTCGGTGCGCTCCTCGTGCACTGGTTCCCTGATACCGCACCCCGGTCCCCGGGGCCGTAACCCAGCCTAGCCACCCCACCCGACCCACGAGCCCCACAACCGAGTGGCGAACCACCCCCGGCCATCGGGTATGGTTGGCGACGTTGCCAGGCAGCCCCAGCGGCCGGACCAGGCGACATCCCCAGGCGGTGTGCCCGAGTGGCCAAAGGGAGCAGACTGTAAATCTGCCGGCTCAGCCTTCCCAGGTTCGAATCCTGGCGCCGCCACACATGGAAAAGGGCCCGTGACCAGCATGCGTGCTGACCGGGCCCTTTCGCATGCCGGTCTCCGGTGATGCGGTGTATCGCGCTAAGTGCCGTGCCCTGACCAGCCGTTGCGGCGAGGGCCGGTCGGCGAGCAGTGGCTCGGCCGTGGACAGATCCGTGGCGAGATCCTGGCGTGCTTTCCGCCCGTGTCCGGCGTCCGGGTGGGCTGGGCCCTCCGCTGCCGGGACCCGATTGGACTGGCGGGAGTGCGGGGAATGTCTGGTTCGTTTAGATTCACGCTGTATGGGCTTTGCTCGGGTGACGGAGTGGAGGCGCGGATTATGGCGGCTTGGACCGATGACGAGCTGGAGCGGATCGAGACCGCGGAGGAGTTGAATCTGCAGTCCCTGCGGGGCGACGGCAGTCTGCGGGACCCCGTGACCATGTGGGTCGTACGGGACGGGGACGACGTCTACGTCCGGTCCGTGAAGGGCTCGCAGGGGCCGTGGTTCCGGGGGACTCAGTCGCGGCATGAGGGGCGGATCCGGGCCGGGGGTGTCGACAAGGAGGTCGCCTTCGTCGACGTGGGGGACGGGGGCGAGACCACGCCGCGGTTGGACGCCGCGTACCGGGCGAAGTACGGGCGCTACCCCGCCGACATCTTCGGCGGCGTCGTGACGCCGCAGGCGCAGGCCGCCACGATCCGGCTCGTGCCGCGCTGACCGGGGGCTCCGGCACCCGGCCCCCGCCCCCGACATCGGCACCGGGCTGCCCACCGCCGACAACACCCACGAGGTCGCCCAGCGCGTCGCCCCCGGGTCGCGGATCGTCTACGTCGACCACGATCCCCTCGTCCTCGCCCACACCCGCGCGCTGCTCGCCTCCGCGACCCAGGGCGCCACCGACTACATCGACGCCGACCTGCACGACCCCGACGCCGTCCTGGCCCAGGCCGGCAACACGCTGGACCTCAGCCGGCCCGTCGCCCTCGTGCTGCTGGGGATCACCGCGCACGTCACCGACGCCACCGCGTACGACATCGTCGGGCGGCTGATGGCCGCCTTGCCGTCCGGCAGTTTTCTCGTGCTGTGCGACGACACCGAGGTCCTCCGGCCCGCCGAGATGCGGGAGAAGATCCGGCAGTGGAACGAGGCCGGGGAGAATCCCCGGATCAACCGCAGTCCCGCCGAGCTCGTCCGCTTCTTCGACGGGCTGGAGATGCTGGAGCCGGGGCTGGTGTCCGTGTCGCTGTGGCGTCCCGACGCCGCCGATGTGGGCGCCCCCGCCGCCGTCGACGATTTCGGCGCGGTGGCCCGTAAGCCCTCGCTATAGGCTGCCCGCACACCCGTTCCTCCTGGAGGGAGCCGCCGTGATCGACACCACCGTTCCGCACCTCGCGCCGGTGTCCGTGTCGCCGCGGCGCCCCGGGACCACGCCGTTCGGCGCGCCGCCGCCCCGCTTCGGGGACGGCGGATCCGGTCGCAAGCCGTGACCGCCCGCGTCGAGCTGACCTTCCTGTCGCGCGTCGCCTTCCGCGGGCGGGAGATCACCGCGCCTCGCGTACGCGCCCTGCTCGCCCTGCTCGCCGGGGAGCTGCGGGGCGGGTGCAGCGTGGGGCGGCTGGTGGACGGGCTGTGGGGCGAGGAGCTGCCGGCGGATCCGGCGAACGCGCTGCGGATCCTGGTGTCCCGGGCGCGGGCCCAGGTCGGGGCGGACGTCGTCGCCAGTACGCCGACCGGGTACCGGCTGGCGCTGGCGGCGGAGCAGGTCGACACCGCGGCCGTCGAGCGGTGTGCCGAGGACGCGGCGCGGGCCCTACGGGCCGGGGATCACGCCGCGGCGCTGGCCGCCGCCGAGGAAGGGCTCGGGTGCTGGGACGCGGCGCCGGAGACGGAGGCCGTGCCGGGGGATCCGGTGGCGGAGTTGCGGGCGGCGCGGGCGCCGGTGTACGGCGATCTCGTACGGGTCCGGGCCCTCGCGCTCGCGCGGGTCGGCCGGCGCGCGGAGGCCGCCGCGCCGCTGGCCCGGGTCCACGCCGGCGCGCCCCGCGACGAGGAGGTGCTCGCCGAACTGCTCCGCGCCGAGGCGGCGTCGGCCGGGCCCGCGGCGGCGCTCGCCCGCTACGACGCGTACCGGCGGGGGCTCCGCGACGACCTCGGCACCGACCCGGGCGCCGCGCTGAAGGCCGTCCACCAGGAGTTGCTACGGGCCGAGGCCCCCGCCGTCCGGCACGGCGTGCCGCACGACCCGAACCCGCTGCTCGGCCGCGACGGCGACCTCGCCGCGGTCGACGCCCTGCTGCACTCCTCGCGGCTCACCTCGATCGTCGGACCCGGCGGCCTCGGCAAGACGCGGCTCGCGTACACCGTGAGCCGGCGCGCGGAGCAGCAGCTCGTGCACTTCGTCTCGCTGGCCGGCGTCCGCGCCGACGAGGACGTGGCCGGCGAGGTGGCCTCGGCGGTGGGCGGCGGCAGCGGCACCCCCGGCGGGGAGGTCCACGCCACCCTCGTCGCCGCCCTCGGCCGACAGCCCGCGCTGCTGGTCCTCGACAACTGCGAGCAGGTCGTGCGCGGCGCCGCCGCTCTCGTACGGGACCTGCTGACCAGCGCCGCGGACCTCCGCGTGCTCGTCACCAGCCGCGCGCCCCTCGGGCTCAGCTCCGAGGCCGTCTACCACCTCCCCCAGCTCACCCCCGCGACCTCCGCCGAGCTCTTCGCCCAGCGCGCCCGCGCCGCCCGCCCCGACGCCGAACTCCCGCCCGCCGCCGTGGCGGAGCTGTGCCGGCACCTCGACGGGCTGCCGCTGGCCGTGGAGCTGGCGGCGGCGCGGGTGCGGGTGCTGTCCGTGGCGGAGATCGCGCGGCGGCTCGGCGACCGGTTCGCGCTGCTGCGCGGCGGGGCACGGGACGCGCCGGAGCGGCACCGTACGCTGCACGCGGTCGTCGACTGGAGCTGGAACCTGCTGGAGGAGGACGCCAGGGCCGCGCTGCGGGCGCTGTCGGTCTTCCCCGACGGCTTCACCGCGGAAGCGGCGCATCAGTTGCTGGACGACGGCGACGCGCTGGAGCTGCTGGAGCAGTTGGTCGACCAGTCGTTGCTGAAGGCCACCGACACCGCCGCCGGGATCCGCTTCCACATGCTGGAGACGGTGCGGGAGTTCAGCGCCGCCCGGCGCGCGGCGGCCGGCGAGGAGGAGGCGGTCACCGCCCGCTTCCTGGGGTGGGCGCGGGACTTCGGAGTCGCCCACCACGACGCGCTGTTCGGCCGCGAGCCCCTCCGGCACTGGCCCCGCCTGCGCGCGGAGCAGGACAACCTCGTCCTCGCCCTGCGCTACGCCCTCGCCCGCGGAGACCACGACACCACCGCCGCCGCCGGCGCCGTCCTCGCCGGCGTCTGGACCACCGACTCGGCGAGCTTCCACCGCACCTTCAGCCTGGCCGCCGACACCGCCCGCCCGCTGTCGCACTACCGCCCCGACCCCCGCCACACCGAGGTCACCCGCACCCTGTGCGCCCTGGCCACGGCCGCCCCGTTCATGGGCTACGGCCCGCTCCACCCGCGCCACCTCGCCACCCTGCGCCGTCTGCCCCCCGCCGAGCCGGACACCCTCCTGCGGGCGCTCGCCGTCGTGCTGTGCGCCGTACCCGGCATGCGCGCCCCCGGCTTCGGCGCCCTCGACGAACTCCGCGCGAGCGACGCCCCGTTGCTCGCCGGCATCGCCGATTGCGTCGCCAGCTACCTGCTGGAGCACGCGCACGAGCCGGAGCGCGCGCTGGCCGCCGCCCGCCGGGTGCTCGCCGCGGTCGACGCCGTACCCAATCCGTCCCTCAGCCTCCTCGGCCACTCCAGGTGCAGCGAGCTGTGCATGGAGGCCGGGCTGGGCAAGGAGGCGTACGGGCATCTGCTGGCGGCGCTGGAAGCGCTGGCGCACCTGGGCGACCAGTCGCCGACGACAGGACTGCGGCGCGGGCTGGTGCTGGCGTGCCTGCAGCGCGGGGAGCCGGACGAGGCGGAGATGTGGCTGCGGCGGGTGGAGGCGGAGCGGTCCGCGGCGGAGCAGCCGCAGTTGCTGGCGGGGTACGAGGCGGCGTGGGGCGAGATCGCGCTGTCGCGCGGGCTGACGGAGCTGGGGCTGAAGCACTGGCGTACGGCGGTGGACAAGCTCCGCCCCGGAGGACCGCAGGGCACGACGTACCCGCCGGTCGCGGCGCCGGTGGCGCTGTCCACGCCACCGGACGAGGGCCCGCCCGGCGCCCGGCCCGACGCGCCGCCCGCCGACCCACTCGACGACTCCTGGGGCCTGCACGTCGCAGCCGCCGCCGTCGCCGCCCACGCCTACGCGGGCCGCCTGGAGCCCGTCGCCGATCTGGTGGCCCTGCTGGAGAGCCGGATACGCGCGCTGCTCCTCACCGGACCTCTCCCCGCGACGGAGGTCCCCGCGGAGGTCGGAGTCGACGGCACCGTCGTGCTCTGCCTCGGCCTCGTCCGCCTCGCCAGGGGCGACACCTCCGCCGTACGGCTCCTGGCGCTCGCCGAGCGGCTGTACGTCCCGCAGGCCTTCCACCCCACGCTCTCCGTCGACCGCGCCCGCCGTGCCGCGCAGGACGCCGACGGGGCGGCGTACGCCGACGCGGTGTCGGAGTACGCCGCCCTGGGGCGGGGGGAGCTGCGCGAGGTGGCCCGCGGGCTCATCCCGGTTACTTCGCGTCGCGGTTGAACGACGCCTTGGACCACAGGTAGCCGAGGACGATCAGACCCAGGCACCAGGCGACGGCCAGCCAGCCGTCGTGCCCGATCTCCGTGCCGAGCAGCAGCCCCCGCAGGGTCTCGATGGCCGGGGTGAAGGGCTGGTACTCGGCGATCGGCCGGAACCACCCCGGCATCGCGTCGAGCGGCACGAACGCGCTGGACAGCAGCGGCAGCAGGATCAGCGGCGTGGCGTTGTTGCTGGCGCCCTCCGCGTTCGGGCTGACGAGCCCCATGCCGACGGCGATCCAGGTCAGCGCCATCGCGAAGAGCATCAGCAGCCCGAAGGCGGCGAGCCACTCCAGCACGGTCGCGTCGGTGGAGCGGAAGCCTATGGCCACGGCGACGGCGCCGACGAAGACGACGCTGGCCAGGCACTGCAGGACGCTGCCGAGGACGTGCCCGATGAGCACGGAGCCGCGGTGGATCGCCATCGTCCGGAAGCGGGCGACGATGCCCTCGGTCATGTCGGTGGCGACGGAGACGGCGGTGCCGATCGTGGTGCTGCCGATGGTCATGAGCAGCAGTCCCGGCACCACGTAGGCGATGTAGACGTCGCGGTCGGGGGCGCCGCCGGAGAGGCCCGCGCTCATGGTGTCGCCGAAGACGTAGACGAAGAGCAGGAGCAGCATGACCGGGGTGAGCAGCAGGTTGAGGGTCAAGGAGGGGTAGCGCCGGGCGTGCAGCAGGTTGCGGCGCAGCATGGTGGAGGAGTCGCGTACGGCCAGGGCGAGGGTGCTCATCGGGCGGCTTCCTTCTCGGGCGTGGCGGTCAGGGCGAAGAAGACGTCGTCCAGGTCGGGGGTGTGGACGGTGAGGGTGTCGGCGTGCACGTCGGCGGCCTCCAGCCAGTCGAGGATCGCGCGCAGCTCCCGCTGCGTGCCGTCGCTGGGTATCTGCAGCGTCAGCGCCTGGTCGTCGCGTACGGTCTCGCGCAGCGCGCCGGCGGCCCGCTCGTACGCCCCGGGGTCCTCGAAGCGCAGCCGCACGTGGCCGCCGGGGACGAGCCGCTTCAGCTCGGCGGCGGTGCCCTGCGCGACGATCCTGCCGCCGTGCAGCACGGCGATGCGGTCGGCGAGTTCGTCGGCCTCTTCGAGGTACTGGGTGGTGAGGAAGACGGTGACGCCGTCGGTCAGCAGTTCGCGGATGATCTGCCACATGTTGTGGCGGGAGCGCGGGTCGAGGCCGGTGGTCGGTTCGTCGAGGAAGATGATCCGCGGGCTGCCGACGAGGGTCATGGCGATGTCGAGGCGGCGGCGCATGCCGCCGGAGTAGGTGGCGGCGGGCCGGGTGGCGGCGTCGGTGAGGTCGAAGCGCTCCAGCAGTTCGGCGGTGACCCGGCGGCCCTCGGCGCGCGGCAGGTGGTGCAGGTCCGCCATGAGGCGCATGTTCTCCTCGCCGGTGATGAGGTTGTCCACGGCGGAGAACTGGCCGGTGACCCCGATGGCGGCGCGTACGGCGTCGGCGTGGGCGGCCGGGTCGTGGCCGGCGACGCGGATGGCGCCGGCGTCGGCGGTGATGAGGGTGGAGAGGATCTTCACGGCGGTGGTCTTGCCGGCGCCGTTCGGGCCGAGGAGGGCGAAGACGGTGCCCTCCGGCACGTGCAGGTCGATGCCGTCGAGGACGGTCTTGTCGCCGTACGACTTGCGCAGCCCGGTGGCGGCGATGGCGGGTGTGTCGGTGGTCGTCGTCATGCCCCGAAGCTTGCGGGGCACGGCGCTCAACGGCCTTTCAGCGCCGTTTCCACATCCGGCGGGGGCCTGAAAGCCGATGAAATCCGCAGGTCACGGCGGGCGCGGCGGGTGTCGCGGAGCGGCGGCTTCGGGTTGAATCCCCTGGGTCGGCGCGGGCGGACGCGAAGGAGCGGTGACGGTGGAGCGGGGTGAGGAGCGGTTTTTGCGGCGGGCGTTCGAGCTGGCCGTGGAGGCGCGGGGCGCAGGGAACGGGCCGTTCGGCTCGCTGCTGGTGGGGCCCGGCGGGGAGGTGCCGGCGGAGGACCGGAACACCGCCGTCACGGACGACGACATCACCGCGCACCCCGAGCTGAAGCTCGTAGGCGGTGGCCGCACCTGCAGATAATCGGGATGTGTAGCATCCCTTTATGAACATGGGCGAAGGCGTCGAGTGGGGGCTGCACAGTTGTCTGACCCTGGCCTGGCTGCGGGACGCGGGGCCGGTGCCCGTCCGCAAGCTGGCCGTCTGGTTCGACCTGCCGCAGGAGTATCTGAAGAAGCGCCTCCAGGCCCTCGCCCGCGCCGGGATCCTCGACTCCACGCCCGGCGCGCGCGGCGGGTTCTCGCTCGCGCGGGCGCCCGAGCGGATCACGCTCATGGACGTCGTGACCGCCCTGGAGGGCCCGCTCGAACCGTTCGTCTGCACCGAGATCCGGCAGCAGGGGCACGGAGGGCAGGGCGCGGGGCGGGAGTTCGCCAGGCCGTGCGGGGTGGCCACCGCGATGCGCCGCGCGGAGCTGGCCTGGCGGCGTGAGCTGGCGGGGCAGACGGTCGCGGATCTGATGGCCGCCGCGCCGAAGGCGAGCGCGGAGCGCACGCGGCGGCAGTACGCCCGGCTGGCGGGCTGAGCGGGCCGCACCCCGCGACGCCGCCTCCCTTACGCCGTATCCCGTACGCGACGCACGAGAGGAATGGGGATGCCAGATATCCCGGTCAAGCTATCCGCGGGACCGGCCGGAGCCGCCCCGGCGCGCGGGCTCTTTGCCACCCCCGTCCTCGCCCTCGGCACCTTCGCCGTCGGCACCGACGCCTTCGTCGTCGCCGGCTTCCTCCCCGCCATGGCCGGTTCACTCGACGTCTCCGAGTCCGCCGCCGGGCAGTCCGTCACCGTCTTCGCCGCCGCGTACGCCGTCCTCTCCCCCGTACTCGCCACCGTCTGCGCCCGCGTCCCGCGGCGGACGCTGCTCGTCGGCGCCCTGCTCGTGCTCGCCGCCGCCAACCTCGGCTCCGCGCTCGCCCCGAACTTCCCCGCGCTGCTGGCCAGTCGCGTCCTCGCCGCCGCCGGGGCGGCGGCGTTCACGCCCGGCGCCGGTGCCGTCGCCGCCGCGCTCGCGCCGCCCGAGCGGCGGGCGCGGGCGCTGGCGGTCGTCATCGGCGGGCTGACCATGGCCACCGCGCTGGGCGTGCCGCTGGGCACGCTCGCCGAGCGGGCGGTGGACTGGCGTACGGCCCTCGGGCTCGTCGCCGCGCTCTGCGCGGTGTGCGCGCTCGGGGTCTACGCCGTCATGCCCCCGCTGCCCGGCGGACCGCCGGTGCCGCTGCGGGCGCGGCTGCGCGCGCTGCGCAGGCCCGGGGTGCTCGCCGTGCTGCCGCTCACCGCGCTCGGCATGGGCGCGGGGTACACCGTCTACGCGTACACCGTGCCCGTCCTGGCGGACGTCGGCATCGGCGGCTCGGGCGCGGTGTGGATGCTGTGCCTGTACGGAGTCGGGGCGATCGGCGGCAACTTCGCCGCCGGCCTGGCCACCGACCGCTGGGGGGCGGTGCGGGTGCTGGCCGCCGGCTACGCGCTGATGGCGGCGGGACTCGGCGTGATCGCGCTGTCCGCCGCGGCGGGGCTGCGCTTCCTGCCGCTGACGGCGGCGGCGATGGTGGCGTGGGGCGCGAGCAGTTGGTGCCAAACCCCGCCGCAGCAGCACCGGCTCATCTCCGCCGCACCGCAGGAGACGGCGCTCGTGGTCGGGCTCAACGCCTCGGCGATCTACACCGGCATCGGCCTCGGCACCCTGCTCGGCGGGGTACTGCTGCCGCTCGGCACGGCGGAGGCCGCGACGGCGGGGGCGACGCTCGCGGTGGCGGCGGGGGCGTGGCTGGCGGGCACGCGCCGGTACCGGTGAGCGAGGGCCCGGCGGGAGGCCCGGACGCCGCGCCCGCCGGGCAAGGGCCTCCGCACCCTGCGGGGCCCGACTCCCCCGCGCGCGGGCGCCGTTGGCGGAAGCCGACGACCGGACGCGCCGAGGACTGTCACCCCGGCGCACCGCCGCGGCGGCGCCTCTCGTGCTGCAATCGACTATGGCCACGACCACCGGCGGCACCCCACCGGCCACCCCGGACGAGCCCGCGCACCGGCTGCGTACCGAAGTGGAGCGGTTACGCGAGGACGCGACACGGCAGCGGAAACTCGCCCACCGCAGGGCCGAGTTCTGGGCCAGGACCGACATCGCCCTCGGCTTCCCCGCCGCCCTCCTCGCCGCCGTCTCCGGCGCCGCCGCGCTGGCGTCCGCGGATGCGCGGGTGCCGGCGGCGCTGGGCACGCTGGTCTCGGCGGGGTTCGCGGCGGGGGCGGCGTTCCTGCGGAGCGAGCGGCGGCGGCTGGCGAACAAGTGCTCGCGGCAGGCGTGGGGCGCGGTGGAGGCGCGGGCGGCCGTGCTGCTGGCGCGGGAGCGGATCGGCGCGGCGGATCTGGCCGGGCTGTTCGAGCTGCGGCAGACGGCGCTCGCGGCGTACGACGGCGACGAGAACCCCCGGCCGCCGGGCCCGCCGCCGCCCGCCGTACCCGGCCCGGCTTGATACGTAGGAAATTTCCTACGTATCATCTGCCGCATGAACATCACCCATGCGCAGTTCGTGACCCTGCCCGTCGCCGACCAGGACCGGGCCAAGACCTTCTACACCGACGCCCTCGGCTTCGACGTCGTCGCCGACCGGCAGACGGGCCCCGTCCGCTGGCTCGCCGTCGCGCCCAAGGGCGCGCAGACCCACTTCGTGCTCGCCGCCGCGGAACAGGGCTTCACCCCCGGCAGCGGCCACGGCACGGCGCTCGTCAGCGCCGACCTCGACGGCGATTGCGCTGCTCTGCGCGCCGCGGGCGCTAAGGTCGAGGGCCCGGACGACCAGCCGTGGGGCCGTCAGGCGACCCTGGAGGACCCCGACGGCAACCGGTTCCTGCTCTCCGCGGAGGGCTGACGCCCGGGAGAGAGGAGACGGCGGACGTGCCTGCGACACAGGAGACCCGCGGCGAGGACCGCGTCTTCGGCGCGCTGTCCAGTCCCGTCCGGCGCGAGGTGCTGCGGCTGCTGCGCGACGAGGGCCCCCAGCCCGTACAGCAGTTGGCGGCGCACTTCGACATGCGGCGGCCCAGCCTCTCGGAGCATCTGAAGGTGCTGCGGGAGGCCGGGCTCGTCAGCGAGGAGCGGGCGGGGCGGCAGCGGATCTACCGGCTGGAGGCGGAGCCGCTGACGGAGGTGCGGGACTGGCTGGGACCGTACGAGCGGTTCTGGCGGACGAAGCTGGCGGGCCTGGCGGAGCTGCTGGACGACCTGCCGGAGACGGACGGCACGGACCGTACGGACGGCACGGACCGTACGGACGGCACGGACCGTACGGACGGCTCCGGGGCCGGGACATGAGCGTCCCCGCCTTCCCCGGGCCCCAGGACCCCACCGAGATCCGGCTCGACGCCTTCCTCCCCCACCCGCCCCGCAAGGTGTGGCGGGCCCTCACCGAGCCCGGGCTCCGCGCCCGCTGGCTCATGCCCGGCGACTTCCGCCTCGAAGTCGGCCACCGCACCACGATGCGGGCACTCCCCCGCCCCGGCACCGGCTTCTCGGGCACGGTGGCGGAGGAGGTCCTCGCGTACGAACCGGAGCGGATGCTCCGCGTCCGCTGGACCGACGCGGAGCCCGGCGCCGAGGGCGGGACGGCCGACTGGACGATCACCTGGACCCTCGCCCCCGAGGGCCGCGGCACCCGCCTCTTCCTCGTCCACGCCGGCTTCGACCCCGACGACCCGCTCCAGCGCCGGGCCCACCGGATCATGGGCGGCGGCTGGTCCTCTCAGGTGCTCCCGGCACTCGCGGAGGTGCTGGGCGAGGGATGACCCGGGGCCCGGAGCCGCGGCCCGGCCCCGGGCCCGTACTCACTCCCCCGCGCCCACCGACGGCAGATACCGCGGCGCCCGCCACGCGTCCAACCGCCCCTCCACCGCCGCCCCCAGCGTCAGCAGCGCGCCGTCCTGGCGGTCGCCGGCCATCAGCAGCAGCCCGACCGGCAGTTCGCCCACGAACCCGGCAGGCACCGACAGCGACGGATACCCCGACACCGCGGCGGGCGTGGACGACGGGATCACGTCGTTGTCACCGCGCGCGCAGTCCGTGGTCCAGGCGGGCGGGTTGGTGGGCGCGGCGACGGCGTCGAGGCGGTGGGCGGCCATCGTCTCGTCGAGGGAGCGCCTCGACAGGTCGTTCAGTTCGGCGCGCATCGCCCGGTACGCCGGGTCGGTGGGCGGCGGCGCGGCGAGCGCCTCCTCGAACAGCTCCTGGCCGGCGAAGCAGCTCTGTTCCTCGGGATGCGTACGGGTGAACTCGATCAGCTCGGCGAGGTCCGCCGGACCCTCGCGGGTGGCGAGGTAGGCGTCGCCGCTCGGCGAGGTCCGCCGGACCCTCGCGGGTGGCGAGGTAGGCGTCGATGTCCCGGTGGAACTCGGTCAGCGGAGGGCGGTGGGGTCGGTGCGGAGGACGGAGTCGAGCCGGGGGTCGACGGCGGGGGCCGCCTGGGCGGCGGACGGGCCGGGCAGGCCGCCGGGCCCGGCGAGGAGGGTCCCGGCGGCGAGGACGGCGACGAGTGTGGCGGTGCTCCTGTTCCCCATGGGCCACAGCGCACTACAGCCCCGGGGGGAGCACAAGGGCGCACGGCGGTATGGGCGGAGGGTGAGGGGGGTGCCCCGGGGCCGGTGCCGCGAGGGCCGGGCCGAGGGGGGCGCGTACGGCGGGGCGGCGCTCCCGTACGCGGCGCAGGCCGCGCGAGGGCCTTCCCGTGGGACCGGTCTGCTTGTGTACGCCGCGGGACGCCGGCGGCACGGGCACGACGCGCGGTGCGTCCCACGCGTACCGGCGCCTGTATGTGGACCCGCCGGCCCCCCGGCTACCCCTGCGCCTTGCCCGCCACGGCCGCGACCGCGTCCAGCACCGGGGTGTCGCCCTCGACCAGTTCCAGCGTCAGGCCCACCGTCCCGGGCTCGTCCAGCAGTGCGACCAGCACCGCTGCCACGTCGTCGCGTGGAACCGCCGAACGGCCCGTCTTCGCGGCGAGGTTGACCAGGCCGGTGCCGGCGTCGTTGCGCAGCATGCCGGGGCGCAGGATCGTCCAGTCCAGGCCGTCCCGGGCCTGCACGTACGCGTCCGCGGCGGTCTTCGCCCGCAGGTACGCGGCGAACACCTCGTCCCGGCCGGCCGGCGGCTCGCTGCCGGCGCCCATGGACGAGACGACGACGAAGCGCCGCACACCGGCGGCCACCGCGGCGTCGGCGAAGAGCACGGCGGCACCGCGGTCGACGGTGTCCTTGCGCGCCTCACCGCTGCCGGGTCCGGCGCCGGCGGCGAACACCGCGGCGTCGGCGCCTTGGAGATGCCGGGCGACCTCGTCGACACCCGCGGACTCCAGGTCGCAGACGACGGGTTCGGCACCGGCGGCCCGCAGGTCGTCGGCTTGCTCCGGGCGGCGGATGATTCCGGCGACTTCGTCGCCCCGGGCGGCGAGCAACCGCTCCAGCCGCAGGGCGATCTGACCGTGTCCTCCAGCGATGACGATGCGCATGGCTCCGACGGTAACGCCTGACCGCCCGCAACGCGCGGCGCGTAGCACCCCGGCAGACCGGGGACAACCTCACATCCCCCGCGCGCCCTCACACCGTGGCGCGCGCCCTCACACCGTGGCCGCGCCCTCATGCCCTGGCCCGCGCGCCCTCATCAGCGCGCACGCACCCGCACGCCTTCTCCCTCACGCCCGCCCAAGGGTATGCGGCTCCTCTGACAACGCCGGTGCAGGCGAGCCCGGGGCCGCCCCCGTCCATGTCGCGCGAAGGCGGGCCCCTCAGCCCGCCGTGGGCCGCAGGCCCTGGCGGGGCAGGTCCAGGTCCGCGGCGCCCGAGTCGCAGTACTCCCGTACGGCGCTCGTACGGGCCACCACCCGGCCGCGGTGGATCACGATCCGGCTGTACCCCAGGGACAGCGCACCCGCGACGGAGTCGCCCCGTACCGCCAGCAGCTCCGCCGGAAAGCCCGCCTCCACCCGCACCTCCGGCAGGCCGAGCACCGCGCGCGCCTGCCCGGCCACCGCCGCGTACGCCGCCGCCGGGTCGGCCTCGCCCGCCGAGGCGAGGAGGTACGCGGACAGCAGCGGATCGCCGCGCCCCACGGGGTTCGCGGTGTCGCGTACGGATCCGGTCCCCGCCGCGACGCGCACGCCGGCGGCGCGCAGCAACCGCACGGGGGCGTACGCAAACGGCCGCGCGCCGCGAGGCGACCCGCTCCCCACCCCCCTCACCGCACCGCAGTCCCCCTGCGGCAGACACACCACCGCCACCCCCGCGCCCGCCAGCCGCTCCGCCACCCCCGCCGCCGTCTCGTACGGCACCCGCGCCAGCCCGCCGCACGGCCCGACGGCCACCCCGCAGCGCAGCTCCCCCGCCACCGCCGCCACCCGGTCGAGCCGTGCGGGGTCCGTACCGTCGCAGTGCAGATCGACCGCACATCCGTACTCCGCCGCCACCCGCAGCACCGCCTCCGCATACCCCGCCGGGTCCGGGTCCAGGTCCGGGCAACCGCCGAGCGCCGTCGCGCCCATCGCGACGGCGTCGTGGAGCAGCGCCCGCCCCCCGGCCCCCGCGACGCCGGTCAGCACCGGGGCCGCGGCCACCACCGCGACGTCGGCGAGCCCCCGCAGCGAGGCCCGGGCGGCGAGCACGGCGCGGAGGTCGTCGAGCCCGGCGCCGCCGCCGACCCGTACGTGCGTGCGCAAGGCGGTGGCGCCGTGCCCGAGTTGGAGGAGTACCGCCTCGACGGCCCGCCGCTGCACTCCGGCAGCGACACCCTCCGCGCCCCGGAAACCCCCCGCAGGTCCCGCACCCCCCACCCCCGTCAGCGCCGTGTCCAGGTGCGTATGCGCCTCCACCGGCGCCGGCAGCAGCACATACCCCCCGAGATCCACCCGCGCCCCGCACCCGCCCGCCTGCCCCGCCAGGCTGCCCGCCGTCCCCACCGCCAGGATCCGGCCGCCCCCGAGGCGTACGTCCACCGTCCTGCCGTCCGCGAGCCGCGCGTCGCACAGCACAGGTGTTCCGTCACCCCCCGGGGCGGATCCGTGCCGAGGCTGCTGCGGAGGGCTGCTGGCGGGCATGTGACTCCTGCGTGCAGGTCAGGGTAAACATCGCCGATGTGAGCAAACTCGCACAGACATGATCAGAAAGCATCAGACTGCACCAGACGGCGCGAACGAGCCTAGGTGGGGCGGACGCGCCCGCCGTGGAGGAGGGACAAGAGGAGCGATAAGTCGTACCGGCGTGGCAACCGGCAGGCCCACCCGGCGGCGGCGCAGGTCCGCCCACCGGCGGTGATCGTCGCGTACGAGCGGGCGCGATCAAGGGCGGGTTACTGATTTCACCTTCGGCCGCTCAGCGTGTAGTGTCTTCATCGCTCGCCCCAATAGCTCAGTCGGCAGAGCGTCTCCATGGTAAGGAGAAGGTCAACGGTTCGATTCCGTTTTGGGGCTCTGATGTGGTTTGCACCTCGCTATCCTGGGAGGAGCAGAGCATCGCAGCGGTGTAGCTCAGTCGGTAGAGCAAGCGGCTCATAATCGCTGTGTCACCGGTTCAAGTCCGGTCACCGCTACTCACCTCAAGTAGCCGATTGCAGGCTCGGACCTTCGATCGGCTACTCTTTCTGCGTTGAAGAAGTTGTCCGTTCGTCAAGGAGCACTCACGTGGCTGCCACAGACGTCCGCCCGAAGATCACGCTGGCCTGCGTGGAGTGCAAGGAGCGGAACTACATCACCAAGAAGAACCGGCGCAACAACCCGGACCGTCTTGAGATGAAGAAGCACTGTCCTCGCTGCAACGCCCACACGGCGCACCGCGAGACTCGCTGAACGCAGGCCATCGAACCCCTCGTCCCCTCCGGGGCGAGGGGTTCGCCGCGCTTCACTCCGCACCCGGCGCCGCCTCCCCGGCCGTGCCCACCCCTTCGCCACGCCCCACCCCGCCCCCGCCCGCGCGACAGGAGGGTTCATGCCGCTCGATCAGTCCTTCGTGGGCCGGAGCTATCCGCCCACCGCCCCCTACGAGGTGGGCCGGGAGAAGATCCGCGAGTTCGCGGAGGCGGTCGGCGACGCGAACCCCGTGTACACCGACCCGGACGCCGCGAAGGCCCTGGGCCACCCCGATGTGATCGCGCCGCCGACGTTCGTGTTCGCGATCGCGTTCCGGGCTGCGGGACAGGTGATCGAGGACCCGCAGTTGGGGCTGGACTACAGCCGCGTGGTGCACGGGGACCAGAAGTTCGCGTACAGCCGTCCGGTACGGGCCGGGGACCGGCTCTCGGTGACGTCGACGATCGAGTCGATCAGGTCGATGGCCGGGAACGACATCATGGACGTGCGCGGCGAGATCCGTGACGAGGCGGGCGAGCACGTGGTGACGACGATCATCAAGCTGGTGGCCCGCGCCGCCGGGGAGGGCTGAGGGCCGATGGTGGCGAAGGTGGCGTACGACGCCGTCGAGGCCGGTACGGAGCTGCCGGCGCAGTCGTTCCCGGTGACCCGCGAGACGCTGGTGCGCTACGCGGGCGCGTCCGGGGACTTCAACCCGATCCACTGGAACGAGCGGTTCGCCAAGGAGGTCGGGCTGCCGGACGTGATCGCGCACGGCATGTTCACCATGGCCGAGGCGATCCGGGTGGTCACGGACTGGGTCGGCGACCCGGGCGCGGTGGTGGACTACGGGGTGCGGTTCACCAAGCCGGTGGTCGTGCCGGACGACGGCGTGGGCGCGGTGATCGAGGTCTCGGGCAAGGTCGCGCAGAAGCTGGACGACGAGGCGCGGACGGTCCGGGTGGATCTGACGGCGACGAGCGCCGGGCAGAAGGTGCTGGGGATGTCGCGGGCCGTGGTCCGGCTGGCGTAGCGGAACCGGGGCCGGATCCGTGCGTGGGCTCCCGGCTTGACAGGTTAGTGAGTAGCCAATAACTTACCCGTCATGGCAAGGATGAGCGCAGAAGAGCGACGCGAGAGCGTCATCCGCGCGGCGATCACGGAGTTCGGCCGGGGTGGCTACCACGGCACGTCCACCGAGTCGATCGCCAAGCGGGTCGGCGTCTCGCAGCCGTACCTCTTCCGGCTCTTCCCCAACAAGCGCGCCATCTTCCTCGCCGCCTCCCTGCGCTGCATCGAGGAGACCGCGGCCGTGCTCCGCGCCGCCGCCGAGGAGGCGCCCGCGGGCGAGGAGGAGAAGGCGATGGCCGTGGCGTACCAGCGGCTGATCGAGGACCGCGACCGGCTGATGATGCAGATGCAGATGTACGTCGCGGTGGCCACGGCCGAGTCGTCCGGCGACCACGAGTTCGGCAAGCCGATCCGGGCCGCCTGGTCCGACCAGCTCTACGACTTCACGCTGCTGACGTTCGACGGGGACGCCGACACGGCGGCCCGATTCCTCGCGTACGGGATGCTGATCAACACCTTCGTCGCCCTCGGCTACGCGCCGCGGGAGCGGGTGTGGGACGGCTTCTGGCCCGAGACCCTGCCCCGCACCTAGCCCCGCACCCGGCCCTCACCCGGCCCACGCATGCCCGCGAAAGTTATTGACTGATAACTAATCCGGAGGGAACCATGTCCGCCCCAGCCCACACCGGCGACCGCCGCCGCCTCGGCCCCACTTTCTGGGCCCTGCTTCTCACCAGCCTCGCCAGCTTCATGGGCGCGCTCGACAATCTCGTCGTCACCACCGCCCTCCCCGCCATCCGCGACGACCTCGGCGGCGGCATGGAGGACCTGGAGTGGACGGTCAGCGCGTACACGCTCACCTTCGCCGTCCTGCTGATGCTCGGCGCCTCGCTCGGCGACCGCTTCGGCCGCCGCCGGATGTTCGCCGTCGGCATCGGCATCTTCACCGCCTCCTCCGCCGCCGCCGCGCTCTCCACCGGCATCGACGGCCTCGTCGCCGCCCGCGCCGTCCAGGGCGTCGGCGCCGCGCTGCTGATGCCGCTGTCGCTGACCCTGCTCTCCGCCGCCGTACCCGCCGCCCGCCGCGGGATGGCACTCGGCGTGTGGGGCGCGGTGCAGGGGCTGGCCGTCGCGTCCGGGCCGCTGGTCGGCGGGGCGCTGACCGAGCACATCTCGTGGCACTGGATCTTCTGGCTGAACGTGCCCGTCGGCATCGCCCTCATCCCGCTGGTCCGGCTGAAGCTGGCCGAGAGCCACGGCCCCAACGACCGCCTCGACATCCCCGGCACCGTGCTCGCCAGCACCGCCCTCTTCGGGCTCATCTACGCCCTGGTCCGCGGCAACGCCGACGGCTGGACCGCCGCCCCCGTCCTCGCCGGGCTGATCGCGGCGCCGGTGCTGCTGGCCGCCTTCGTCGCGTACGAGCTGCGCGCCGCGAACCCCATGCTGCCCATGCGCCTCTTCCGCAACCGCAGCTTCAGCGCCGTCAACGCGGCGAGCGTGCTGATGTTCGTCGGAATGTTCGGCTCGATCTTCCTGCTCAGCCAGTTCCTCCAGGGCGTCGGCGGCTACTCGCCGCTGGAGGCCGGACTGCGCATGCTGCCGTGGACCGCGATGCCGCTGATCGTCACCCCGATCGCCGGCGCGCTCTCCGACCGCATCGGCGGCCGGCCGATCATCGCCGCCGGGCTCGCGCTGCAGGCGCTGGGGCTGGTGCTCTGGGCGGTGGCGGTCGAGGTGGGCTTCTCCTACGGGGCGATCCTGCCGGCCCTGACGGTGAGCGGCGTGGGCATGGCGATGTACTTCGCGCCCTCCGCGAACGTCGTCCTGTCCAGCGTCGCCCCGGAGGAGCAGGGCATCGCCTCGGGCGCGAACAACGCGCTGCGCGAGCTGGGCGGCGCGCTGGGCATCGCCCTGCTGGCGGCGGTCTTCTCCGCCCAGGGCGGCTACGAGACGGGGCAGAGCTTCGTCGACGGCCTGACGCCGGCGCTGTGGGTCGGCGCGGCGGGAGTGGCGCTGGGCGCGGTGCTGGCCCTGCTGATCCACAAGCACCGGGGGCCGGAGACGCGGGTCGCGTCGTCCGGACCGGAGAAGGACCGGGACGCCACCCCGGTGGGGGTCTGACCCGGCTCCCGGCCCCCGGCTCCCGCCCCACGGGACCGCCCCGCGTCACAGGGCGCGGGGTGGTCCCGTACGCGCTGCGTTTCCGTCCGGGCGGCCGGCGTGCCGATAATTGAGGGGGACGGACCAGGTCCATACGAGTGTGCAGGAGAGGTGCCGATCATGAAGCCCTTGAACCTCCTCTTGAACGTCCTGTGGCTGATCTTCTGCGGAATCTGGATGGCGATCGCCTACACGGTCGCCGCGCTGGTGTGCTTCATCCTGATCATCACGATCCCGTTCGGCATCGCCTCCCTGCGCATCGCCGGCTACGTCCTGTGGCCATTCGGCCGCACGGCGGTGGAACGGCCGGACGCGGGCACGCCCTCGGTCGTCGGCAACGTGATCTGGGTGATCTTCGCCGGCTGGTGGCTGGCCCTCGGCCACCTGCTCACGAGCATCCCGCTCTTCCTGTCGATCATCGGCATCCCCTTCGGCTGGGCGAACCTCAAGCTCATCCCGATCTCCCTGATGCCCCTGGGCCGCGAGATCGTCTCCACGGACGAACGCTTCGGCTACGCCCGGCCGCCCGCCCCGCGGTGACAGCGGGCTCCCGGCGCCCCGGCGGCGTGTATCTGCTTTGTATGCGCACCCCCTTGAATCGGCGGTGACACCGACGACAGGGGGGAATCGTGCGCACCCGTATCCGCCGACTGCTCGCCGTGACGGGCACGGCCACAGCCCTGGCCGTCGCGGCGCCGATCGCCGACGCGGCCCCGCCGGCCCCGTCGGCTCCGCAGGCACCGCCGGCTCCGCAGGCACCGCCGGCTCCTGCCGCCGACGGGGCGTTCTCCCCCGCGGCGAACCCGTCGTCCTTCCCACTTGCCGATCCGGACACCGTGCGGGCGAAGGACGGCCGGTACGTCACCTACGGCACCACGGTGCCCGCCGGCCGCGGAACGCGCTGCGATGGCGCCACCGGGCGGCTCTCCGTCCCGGTACTCGTCCACGGCTCCGGTAACACGGTCGGCATGACCGACTGCGCCTCGGGCGACGCACTGCCCGGCGGACCGGGCGCCTGGGCCGAGCCGGGCGGCGCCATCTGGGCCCCCGGGGTGGCCCGTTACGGCGACCGCTACTTCATGTACTACACCGCCTCACGCAAGGGCTCCGGGCAGAAGTGCATCGGCCGGGCCGTCGCGACGTCCGCCCGCGGCCCGTTCCGTAGCGCGGGCGAGTGGGCCTGCCCGCCGGGCGGGCGGTGGGCGATCGACGCGAACCCCTTCGTCAGCGGCGGCACCATGTACGTCACCTACCGGGACGACGCGATCGCGGCCGGCGCCGAGACCGGCATCTCGACCGTACGCACCGACGGCGAGGGCCGGGCCGTCTGGAGCACCCGCCGGGACGTGCTCAAGAGCACCGACATCACCTGGGACACCCGCGGGACCAGCGGCGGCACCCACGTCGTCGAGAACCCGGCCATGTGGCGGCGGGCCGACGGCACCTGGTACCTGATGTACTCCGGCAACAACTGGGACAGCGCCCGCTACGCCACGGGCATCGCCGAGTGCGGCACCACGCCGCTCCCCTCGTCCCGCTGCAAACCCCTCCGCCGCGGCGCGGAACGCCCGTACTTCGGCTACACCGGCTCCGGCGGCCTCGGCCCGTACCGCGGCCTGCCGGGCAACCACCGGGGGCCGGGCGGCATGGACGTCTTCGCCGTGCCCGACGGCAGCCTCCGGGTGGTGTGGCACTGGTGGGACGGCGGCCCCCGCTACCCGATGAACGGCGCGCTGCGCCTGAACGCGGACGGCTACTACGTCCAGTAGGGACAGCGCTCGAAGCTCGCGGAGGGAGAAGTCGTGGAAGGGATCACCAGGAGGCGCGCTCTCGGGCTCGGCGGCGCGGCCGTCGTCGGCACCGCCGGTGCACTGGCCGCGGCCGACAGCGCCGACGCGGCCGACGGCTGGCAGCGGCTCGTCGTCGTCACCGCCAACATCGGGCGCACGAACATGGGACAGCGGGAACGCGCCATCCGGGACGTCCGGCACGCGGTGACGATCGACGGACAACTGGCCAGACCGCTGGTGGGCTGGCAGGAGATCGGCGAGGGGGACGGGAGCGACAACCAGGAACCCCGGTGGATCAACCAGTACTTCGGCACCGCCTACCGGAACGTCTTCGAGTACGACAGCAGCGCCCACCGGGTGCCGATGTCCATCCCCAAGGCGTACGACATCGTCGACCGCAGGGTCACCTTCGTCCACGGCGGCAAGGCGGGCGTCTCACCGCACCGGGTGATCACCGAGGCCGTGCTGGCGCGGGCGGACGATCCCCGGTCGAGGTTCGTCTTCGCCAACACCCACTATGTGGCGGGTGCATTCAACGGCACGCAGGACCCGCACGAGGCATGGCGGGACGACATGTGGAGGCGGCACTTCCGCAAGCACCGCGACGAGGTGCTGGGGCACTGGCGCGCCCGCAGCTTCCCGGTGATCTGGACCGGCGACGTGAACCGCAGCCCGATGCCGCTGCTCCTGCCCGCCCACGAGAAGCGCGCCTTCGGCCGCGGGATCGACCAGATCGGGTGGGCCCCGGGCACGAACGGCACCCAACTGCGGCTGCGCTGGACGAAGGTGGTGCCCATGCACGTGGACGGGCATGACGCCAGGGTGGCGGTCATGCAGATACGCCGAGTCTGAGACCTCGGGCCAAGAGCACCCCCGAAGCCTCCCCGATCCTGACCCCGCCGTTCTCATCCTTGCGGTCGCCCTCGACAGGCGCCGCATTACCTGCGCGTCACGAGTCCGACTCCGTGCAGGGCGAGGTGATGGTGTGGCAGTGGAGGCGGCATCGGAGGTGTGGGGCAGGCTCGGGGCAGGTGCGGAAGGCGTTGGCTGCTTGGGGCGCGTGTGGGTCCTCCCTGGCGGACTCCTGGGCGCCGCGACGGCGACCCGCCGCGCCTCGGGAGCGCCGCTGCCGCCGGCGGAACGGGGGGACGTGAACAGGGCGCACGGGCGGATCCGGGAGGGCCTGGGAGCGGAGGCGGAGGCGCTGCGGCGGGGGAGGCGGTGGCGGGGGGACGGGCCGGGGGGCACGAGTAGCGGGGGTGGGGGC